>CALVSV010000166.1 GCA_944359595.1 uncultured Bacilli bacterium | reverse complement strand
GACAGCGCACGATAAATGCATTCTGCATGAATGGATCATACAAAATCGAGGCAAACGGGAATGGCATGGCAGGAAGCTGGTTTTTGCCAATTGCCGAGAAGTAGTTCCAAGAGCAGGCTCGAACTGTATCCCCGTCCCCGATGCATATCCGGGTGGCCATATAAAAATGACGGTGAGCATGGACGCCCGCCGTCATGAAGGGAAAACCATTTGCCATTGGATTATGGTAAACGAGAAGGGAGATGATTGCTTCCCAAACAGCACTTTGTTCGATTATACTTTGGATGCACAATTCGTTTATGTACCAAAGGATGTGGAGGAATAAACTGTGAATGAAATGGTAGTAGAAAAGTGGTCAACCCTGAAAGATGTGCAGGAGTAGATACGATCGAGCCTGCATCAATCAGATGGTCAACCATTCGTTTTCAACGCAGTAATCAAAGCTATCGAATGCTTATCAGCCTGTGTCAATTCATTTTGGAAGGTATGCTTCTAACTACCGACCACGGTGAGTATAGAATAGCTTCCTTTGTTGATGAACAGCGAATGTGTAGATTGTATGAGAAATTCATTCTTGAATACTACAGCAAGGAGTATCCGACTCTGAAGGTACGAGCTTCTCAGATCCCATGGGCGTTGGATGACGGGATTGGTACTATGTTGCCAGTGATGCAAAGTGATATCACTTTGAGCAACGGCAATAAGGTGCTGATCATCGACGCGAAATACTATGCACACTCAACTCAAGTGCAGTATGACAAGCATACCCTTCATTCTAATAATCTGTATCAGATCTTCACGTATGTGAAGAACAAAGATTCTGAGTTTGGGGATAAGCCTCACGAGGTGTCCGGTATGCTGCTCTATGCTCAAACAGATGAAGCAGTCCAGCCAAATCAAACATATCTGATGAGCGGAAATAAGATTAGTGTCCGTACATTAGATCTGAATTGTGATTTTTCGGAAATAGCTATGCAACTGAATGCTATAGCAGATAGCTTTTTGGCAGCATAAGTAGAATAATGCTTAGCTCTGAGCATTGACACGTTTTACAGCCGCATGGAAAGAGGTGACAGATATGCCTATAGAAATAGTCCGTAACGACATAACCCAAATGCACGTTGATGCCATTGTCAACGCTGCCAATGAGTCCTTGCTGGGCGGAGGAGGCGTTGATGGTGCAATCCACCGTGCTGCAGGCCCACGACTGCTTGAGGAGTGTCGTTCCCTCCATGGCTGCAAAACCGGAGACGCGAAGATCACAAAAGGCTATGATCTCCCTTGCAAATATGTCATCCATACTGTTGGGCCTATCTGGACTGATGGCATGCACGGAGAAGAAGAACTTCTGAGATCCTGTTATCAAAAGTCTCTTCGGTTAGTCCAAGAGCATAGTTGCAAGAGTGTGGCTTTCCCTCTCATTTCCTCCGGTGTATATGGCTATCCCAAAGATCAAGCTCTGCGTATCGCTACAGACACGATTCGCGATTTTCTAATTAAGAACACAGATGAAAGCGATATACTGGTGTACATCGTTGTGTTCGATAAGACGAGCTTCAAGATCAGCGGAAAGCTATATGCAGGCATTACCGAATACATTGATGACAACTATGCTTTTGCGCACTCCGATAGACGTCATCGTCGGATAGCACAGATTGAATCCTCACGTGTTTTCGAAGAACCGCTGATGGACTGCATGTGTGCTCCTAAGGAGATTGGCAGTCTCGAAGATGCTCTTGACATGATTGATGAGAGCTTTGCCGCAATGGTTCTTCGAAAGATCGACGAAAAAGGAATGACTGACCCAGAGTGCTACAAGAAGGCAAACCTGGATCGCAAACTTTTCTCAAAGTTGCGAAAGGACAGCAACTACCGGCCTAAGAAGCAGACAGCATTGGCTCTTGCAATCGCACTTGAGCTCCCTTTGGAGGAAACCAAGGAGCTCCTGATGAAGGCAGGCTATGCTCTTTCCCATAGCGACAAGGGCGATATCATTGTTGAATACTTTATTCTGAACAACATGTATGACATCTTTGATATCAATGCTGCCCTCTATAGTTTCGACCAGGTTCCCCTTGGTGGACGTGCATAAGACAATGTCGCTTCCCAAGCGACCAAATACATAACAAAACCTCCTATAATGTGATCATCAACCAAGACATCACATTGTAGGAGGTTTTTATTATGAAGAAGGGTCTTACTGAACTTGTTTTCATCCTCGATCGCAGCGGCTCTATGGCTGGTCTGGAAGGAGATACGATCGGCGGTTTCAATGCTATGATCGCCAAGCAACAGAAAGCAGAGGGCGAAGCCTATGTTTCTACTGTGCTGTTCGACAATGAAAGCATCGTGATCCATGACCGTGTAGATGTCCAGAAAATCACTCCCATGACCGAAGAACAGTATTCTGTTCGCGGCTGCACTGCTCTGCTGGATGCGATTGGTCAGGCAATACATCATATTGGTAACGTACATAAGTACGCCCGTGAGGAAGATCGGCCTGAGCATACGCTCTTCGTAATCACCACTGATGGCATGGAGAACGCTAGCCACCGCTACACCGCCGATCAGGTTAAACACAAGATCGAACGGCAGAAGAGCAAATACGGCTGGGAGTTCATGTTCCTCGGAGCCAATATTGATGCTGTTGAAACTGCCAACCATATCGGTATTGACAAAAACCGAGCTGTGAGCTATCATAGCGACCACGTTGGAACCCAGCTGAATTACGAAGTGATTAGTGAGGCAGTTTGCTGCATGCGCGAGTGCGCTGCAATTCCTGACAACTGGGCGGATCGTATTGAAGAGGATTACCGCAAGAGGAAGTGATATACGTGATCGGAGCGATTATTGGGGACATTGTCGGTTCCCGTTTTGAGTGGGATAACCATCGAAGTAAAGAGTTTGAACTTTTCACAGAAGACTGTTTTGCCACCGATGATAGCATCATGACCCTTGCTATCGGCAAGGCGCTCATGGAAAGTGAGAACGACTGGAATGATCTCGGCGAGCAGGCCGTGCGTTGCATGCAGGAGGTAGGCCGCCCTTATCCTCACTGTGGTTACGGCGGGCGCTTCTGGGGCTGGATGTACAGCGATCATCCGAAGCCATATAACAGCTTCGGCAACGGCGCTGCCATGCGAGTCAGCGCATGTGGATTTGTCGCCAGGAGCCTTGAAGAGGCCAAGGCCCTCTC
>CALVSV010000165.1 GCA_944359595.1 uncultured Bacilli bacterium | reverse complement strand
TCGATAAGCTATGGTCCAGAGGGGAATTTAACAGAATATCCTCTTCCTGATTTAGGACATGAAGAAATTGATAATTTTGGTGCCAGTGGAACACATACGGTTTATAGCCTTCGAATTAATGAGGTAGATGTTTCGACCGCAAACAGTGTTTTTTCAGTAAGAATCGTGTTATATCACCCAGATATGGGAACGGAACAATCGATTGATATTGTCGCTCCAATGAACCTTTCGAGTATGGATAAAACCGATGATAGCATAGGTAATATATCCGCAACCATAAGAGAAAATAATTCGGAAGGAGATATTTTAGAAAATAAAAATGAATGGACAAATAAAACACTATGGTTTGGAGAATTTCGAATGGACTCAGAAAATGCCATAGATCGATTTGAATATTCCAAGGGATGTACGGGAAGTGTTACAGGAGTTTTGAACATGGAAGGAGAGACCTTTTCTACAACTCAGGATACGCAATATTGTATTCGAGGAGTAGATTCCACGGGACAAGTAAGTGAATGGAGTACGCCATATTATTTTAGAATAGATAAAACGGAACCAACCTGTGGCAGTACTAGTGGAGAAAGAACAACCTGGGCAAAAACCAATGTTTCTATAACTCAGTATTGTGAAGATAGTCATAGTGGATGTAGCGAATCTTCAGTTAAAAAAGAATTCTCAACCGAAGGTAAAACAGATACCATTAATATTACAGATAAAGCTGGCAATAGTAGAAGTTGTACAGTTGATAAATATATTGATAAAACGCCTCCAAAATTTTTAAGCAAAATACAATATATAAATCCATCGAATGGTTACTCATACTTTGGATGGGTGATTAGAGATGACGTATCTGGAGTAAATGGAACCACTTCGATCTGGGAATATTGTTATACAGATCATAAAAGTTCTTCTTGTGGTGCGACTTGTAGTCAAGGAAAAAATGGAATGACGAAAGGTAGTAGAATCTATGGTTCAGAGTTACCATACTACTTCTTAGAGGCAGAACATCCTACCCCAGCTTCTGGGGAAACTACACAAGCGGAAGCAGGAGTTAATACTAGGTGTGTTACTGGCTATAGCATAAGGACAAATTATAGATTATGTGATTTTGCCGGAAATTGCGCATATCAGAGGAATATATTATTTAATTTTTAAATAGAAAAACAATGTCAAAAAGTATCCTAAAGGGTACTTTTTTTAGTAAAGTAAAAAAAGAAGTATAAAATTGAAAAAAAAGTAAAAAATATAAATAAATTTAGCACTCGCTATTGACAAGTGCTAAAAACAGTGGTATAACATAATTGTAAATGAAAGGAAGATGATAAATATGGATTTAATGCCAAGAAAATTTTATTTAGATGATATTTTTGATGATTTTATTTCTTCAAGAAAGGAACAACATATGAAATGTGATATCTATGAAAAAGGTGGCGATTATCATATTGAAATGGACATTCCAGGATTTAACAAAGAAGAGATATCTGTAGAAACAAAGGATGGATATTTAACAATTAAAGCAGAAAAGAAAAATGAAGAAACTGAAGAGGATAATGATAAAAACTACATTCGTCGTGAAAGAACTTATGGTAAATATGAAAGAAGTTTTTATCTAGGTGATTTAGACGAAGATAAAATAGATGCAAAATTTGATAATGGAATGTTAAAAATTACAGTTCCTAAAAAAGAAGAAGTAGACACCAAAAAAGTAATTGAAATTCAATAAAAAGGAAAGCACGAAAACGTGCTTTTTTTGATGAAAAAGACAAAAAAAGTAAAATTTAGAATCAATAGAATATAAGAGGTATTGTAGTATTAGAAGGTACCCTAGAAAAAATAAGTCCAAAAATTAATTTAATTGAAGTTTTAGAAAAAAAGTAAATCCAAAAGAAGCATTATTAAATAAAGAAAAGCTAGGTGAATTTGCAATATCAAGTCTGAAAAGTGGAGCAAATTTATTCTTAATTCCAAACGAAGCCTTAGCAACATTAAAAGGTATTAACAGTGGAGAGTTAAGATTTAATATAGAGTTAACAGATTCCAAACATCAAATAGATAGAATTGAGCGTATTGTTCATTTAGTAATCATTAGTGCTTTGGATGTAGCATTTATTATTGGAACCAGTCAAATGATAGTAAAAACAGGAGATGACTTACCATTTATATTCTATCTTTATATGCTAGGTGCGATTATCTGTACCATATGGTTACTTTATAAATTAATTATTTCAAAATTTAAAAGATTATAATTCTCTAGTATTAGAGAATTTTTTTTATAAAAAGTAGAAGAATTATTTTTTGACAAATAGAAGGAGTAAGAGTATAATTTTTATAGAGAATAGGGGAAAAGAAACTATTTTGGTGACGAGGTGATTTTTTGATCCGCAAATTAAATAATAAGGGAATGACGGCCATTGAAATTTTAATCACTTTTGTCATTGTCGTGGTGATTGTTGTTTCTATGTACGATGGAATCATGGATTTAAAAAATAAAGAAACGGTTGCTTCCTATAAAT
>CALVSV010000164.1 GCA_944359595.1 uncultured Bacilli bacterium | reverse complement strand
ATACGATATTCTCGATGAGCTTGCTACGAAGTGGCAGGATTTGACGGATATCCAAAGGGCCTCTTTGACTGAATTACTAGCTGGCAAATACCAGGGAAATGTTATGAGTAGTCTGATGGCGAATTTTGAAACAGCCCGTCAAGCAACCGAAACAGCATATAATTCTGCTGGCAGTGCAACAAAAGAGCTGGATAATTACACTCAAAGTATTCAATATTCGCTTGACCAGATGAAAGCAAAATTTGAGGAGTTATCTGTATCATTATTAGATTCAGATTTTCTCAAAGGTTTAATTGACACCGGAACGTCTGCTCTTAACATCGTTACCCAACTTATTGACAAGCTTGGGATTCTTGGCACGCTTTTCACTGTAGGCGGTGGAATTGCAGGTGCCAAAGGTCATGGGTTAAATCATAGTATACAAGCCCCTTTCTATAAGACTACATAATAATGCCATGCAGTTATAATAGAGAGTGTTCTGGGAGATGATCGTACATCAATCAGACATGTGCCTTACATAAAAATGTCGAATATCGGGGGAAGCCGTAAGCCTGGAGACAGGTATCCAAGCGCTGCAAGAAAAGCGGTAATCCGTGCGCAAGGAATATATTGAAAACGGTAGTCCCGACGCGATATATGCTCATGGTAGTGTAATGCCATATATATCGCGCGAGAGGCTGACAAGACACGGCATGATACAGGCGTAATTGTATTTTTGTCGCAATATACAGTCCGTTACCGTGGCGAAAGGCCGCGCGAAGTTAATAGGGATACGATCAGTACACTACTGCCCTATTGATATAGATTACACAACACCATCGCTGACTTGCGAAAACAGGATGGTGAAAAATACCCAGAAGAAAGGTTGAATAATATGAATATAGGTGATACTATAGTTATAGATAAATTTTCAAATATAACTATTCTGGGGGAGCATATGCACATTAATGAACTTAGCATTGAAAATATAGGGTGTATTAAAAAATTAGATTTAAAATTTAATGACAGATTCAATGTTATTTGCGGTGTTAATGGTATTGGAAAAACAACCATTTTGGATATTATATCAAATCAATTTTCAAAAGGTGTTAATAGTTTAACGAGAAGATCACTGGTAACTTTTGGGCGGTATACAATATATTTTACTCATAATGGTCAAAAAAAACATGCTTCAACAAAAATTACTAGGTTTGCCCCTGATGAGGTAAACAATATTCTTTTTACTGAAAGTGGACGGGATTTGATAAAAGTAACGACGCAGCGAGATATTGATTATCAGAGGGCATTTTCTATTTCATCTGATCCGGAGCGTTCAGAATCCACTATTACTAAAATAAATCAATTTGGATTACACTCGGAAGATTTAAAAGCCTGGTTTGTAAATAGATTTGCTTTCTACGATAAACTTGAGAGTTTATCACAGGAAGAGAAAGACAATTATGAGTTAACTAAATCAATATTTGGGATTTTGGATAAATCTATAAATTTTAAAACGGTTCTCGCCAAGACTTTTGATATTATTTTATCTACTCCAAATGGAAATATTTATTTTGAATATCTGTCTTCTGGGTATAAAAGTTGCATTTTTATTATCATGAATCTCATCAAAGAGATTGAATTTCGTTTTTCTAAAAATCCAATACGAGTCAAAGATTTTGATGGTTGTGTTCTTATAGATGAAATCGAAGAACATTTGCATCCTACATGGCAAGCTCAGCTTGTAAATGCCCTTAAAGAGCTATTCCCAAAAACTCAATTTATTGTCACCACTCATAGCCCTAGTATTTTGCAAGCGCTTGATAAAAATGAAATTATTCCATTATATTTGAACGAAACTAATCAAACAGCGATTAAACCGCTCAATTTAGGAGATTATGGCTTACAAGGTTGGACACTGGAAGAAATTTTGAAAGATGTTATGGAAATGCCAAATACTACATCAACATTATACAGTAGCACAATGGAAAAATTTAATAAAGCAATGAACGAAGAAGATCAGGAAGAAATACTAAAGCAATATCGTTTGTTATTACAAATGCTTCATCCAAATAATCCTCTTAGACGTTTACTTCAAATACAGGTAGCAGAATGGGAGGAATAGCTGTGATACGCTTACATAAGAGTTCTTGTCCAAAACAATTAACTAAGGATATTCAAAAAACATTAACGGATGAATTTATTGCTAGTGGATATAAAAAGGCAGTATGGAATAAAACTTACATTAAAAGTTCATTGCTTTCTGAGTCTCATAAAAAGTGCGCTTATTGTGAATGTCTTATTGGGCATGGACACCGAGAAATGCATGTTGATCACTATTATCCAAAAAAGAAATATCCGTTACGGGTGGTTGAGTGGAATAATCTGATTCCTTCTTGTCCTCATTGTAATAAAAGTAAAAATGATGTTGATCCAACAGAATTTCCGATCATTAATCCATATGAAGATGATCCGAAAGATTATTTTTATTTCAAAGGATATCGACTAAAATGTAAAAAAGGTAGATATTACGAAAAGGCCAAAAATACTCTTAATGTATTTGATTTAAACGATCCTGACGAAACCGGTATGTTATTATACAAATGTGGCAACGGGATTTTGGAAAAGATTGAAGTTATATTTGAAGATATTCAGACATATGCAAATACTAAAGATTTAAACTTGTGTTTTCGTATTCTGAGAGCAATTAAGAATATCTTAAAACAGGGAGTTAAAGATTCGGAGTATGGCGCATATATGGCTACAATCATTCATTCTTCAGATGAATATAACAATATTCGAGATATGTTAATAGGGTTAAATCTATGGTCTGAAAATTTAGAGTCTTTACACCAAGAGTCTATTTCAATCAAATTCGACATAACTGGGTAAATGTAAAGCAGGAGAACTACTCTCCTGCTTTAAATGATTATTCCAAAATAAATATTAGTCCTCAATCTCCCGAGAGTATTGATTTTTTTTCTTTGTAAGATATAATATACTATATAGGTTATAATTTCAATAGGGAGGGATTGACATGGCTTCTGTATTTGATGT
>CALVSV010000163.1 GCA_944359595.1 uncultured Bacilli bacterium | reverse complement strand
ACGCTCTCTCGGATAACGCTATCACGCTCTTCCCATTGGTGGATGTTGTCTAACGAACAAATCTTACCAATAAACTCTTTCATTCCTTTCATACGTTTTTCTATTTACGGTTGAATTTTTACAATCGAAAATTGTCCACGGAAAGACAACCTTCTTCTCTTCTTCTTTTTGTTGCATATTATTAACTGATTATATACATTCGGGTTGTTAGGTTAGAAAACAACATCTTTTGGTTTCTGAACTTGTCCTTCTTAACCGTGCCGTTTATACAGATAACTTTGCCTTTCACGTCCAACATATTACCCTTAACGTCATGTAATATCTTAGTATAAGCGTCTGCCCATATCGTTCCCGAAATTATAGTGTTGTTTGAGTCCAGTTGGATTGAGCACATCGTTCCATTCTTACTCTCTCGCTCGGTATATGAAAGTAATTTACCTGCGACGCAAACCTCCGTTCCGTCACGGCTAATCATAAAGTCATTATCGTCAACGTACAAACTTTTCATACGTTTATTCGGTAGCATACTCTCATAATCTATCTCACCAAAACCAGTAAGGCGTTTTTGCTCTAATATCCAAAATGAATTACTTATCTTTGCTTCTTCGGTATTGTATTCCTTTGGTAACTCCTTATCGCCTTTAATATCTATTAGGTATTTTTCAAGCAGCTTTCGCCTATCACGGGGCTGATTAATATCTTCCAAAAGGTCAAACGCCCCTGCGACTATAAGATACTTGACGACCGACTTATTAACTTTTGATGGAACTCTGCTAAGAAACTCATCCAGACTGAAAAACTGACCGCCTTCTTTTCTCGTATCAAGAATATTCTTTACCGCAACCTCTCCTACTCCCTTAATCTTGTTAAGTGAATAGAATATACGGTTATTCTCTGAATCACACGTAAAGTTACCCTCGGAATAATTAACATCGGGCTGACGTATCTCGAAGTCAACCCCAATGCGTTTCATTTCCGACAATCGGTATGGAATGTCTGCCTCGGAAGCAAACTGCAAAGATGTAGTCCAGAACTCCAATGGGTAATTAACCTTGAACCATTGGCTCCAATAGGACATAAGCGTATAAGCGACGGCATGGGAATTGGACGTAACTATACCACCTAACGTTACGAAAGTGTGACTAACGTCACCGCTCACCTCTACATCATAAACCTCCTTTTCGCCTACATACTCAATGGACGTTATTTTTTCTATACCTACAAGCAAACCTCTATCGCCCATTCGGTTTCGCCCTAACTTATAATGAGCCTTCTTGTGACAAGATACGCAAAGCCATTGTAAGTTAGATAAATCGTTATTTGAGTGGTCTCCATCTTTGTGGTGTGCCTCAAAACGTACATCCTTAGAATATTCCCTACCACATATCTCGCATTTATTTCCAATATTGTCTTCAATAAACTTATCAAATGCAACAGACGGCGCATAATCCTTCTTTCTGAAGCCTTCTTGTCCCTTTTGAGGATAATTCGTACCTTGACCAACCTTAAAACCCCAATTCTCGTTATATGGAGTTTGCTCATACCCGTTATTAACGTACAACTCATCACCAACTCTTAACTGGGCTAACATGAGTTTACCTTTTGGGGTTGGGAACTTATGGTTCATAGTAACGTTTATACTCCGACCGCTTTCAACGGTAATACAATAAACACGCCTAATCCCTGAAAATCTTATATCTACGATTTTATTTCGTTTCAATCGTCCATCCTTAGATAAGGAGAAACACATTCCATATCCCTCCTTTCGGTATTTCATCCGTAATTCACGATGACCGATTTTCTTAGCTTCCTCACTGGACATATGACATATCTTATACATCTGTCCTATCGTAGGAACAAAGGCATCTGACTTATATCCAACTTTCAGTATAACCTCGTCGCCATCCACACACTTATTGAACGAATAGCTTGAAAAGGCATTCATCTTATCCCATATAACTTTCGCCTCCTTTTCGGGGCAACCGTTCTCGATAGCTCCCTTAACGAACGCATCGCCAAGTGCAGCAAGTTCCCTATGTTTCTTTTTCTTTATATACTTACGTGCATTCTCGGCTTCTATAAGAGACAATCCACCTAACTGGTGAATAATAGACATCATCTGCTCCTGATATACTAACAATGAATAAGTCTCGGAGGTTATATTCTCAACGCCATAATCATACTTTGGTTTTTTCTTTCCGTTCTTAATCTCGGCAAAGTCTTAATGAGCGTGCGATGCAATTGGGCCAGGTCTGAACAGTGCCGTCATAGCGACTAAATCTGAAAATTCAGTTGGCTTAACCTGCTTGCAATAATTCATAAGCGACATAGTACCAAACTGGAATACATCCTCACACCATCCCTTTCGGAAAAACTTAAATACAGTCTCATCATCAAACGGTATTCGATTAACGTCTATCTTCTTACGCTTGTTCTTTTCTATAAGGTTAAGCATGTTGTGGAACTTATCCAGCTGCGAAAGTCCCAAGACATCCTCTTTAAGGAACAACGATGCCTCGGTATATTTTCCTTCCCATTCCGAAACAAGCACGCCATTAATTACCTTAATAGGCATCCATTCGTAGATATTCATTTTCTTTCCAGTTTCCACGCTCATCTTCGGAACTATTATAACCGCTGACGGGTGAACGCTCGCCGCCTTACAAAGCTGCAATGAATACTTCGTCATATGTACTATATCGGGGTAATCCTGAACGAACTTGAATAACGCCTTCGACTTAGTAGC
>CALVSV010000162.1 GCA_944359595.1 uncultured Bacilli bacterium | reverse complement strand
CCGTGTTAAGGTAACGGTCGATCTTGGGGTATTTGGAGAATCGTGCGTAAACGACATGCTCTCGACAGAACTCGGTTCGATTCTTATAGAATCCGTTTGCGAGAAAGACGGGGATGTAGTCGCTCCACGTATCTCCAGGTGTCGCAGAGAGAAGTATCCACCGATTCGACTTACAGATTTTGAGGAACGCTTTGACCCAGGCACCTTTACCCACCACTCTCTGCTCGTCAAATATGAAGAACGCGTCTTTCACATCCGTATACTTCTTGATGTTGTTCCAGGAGTCGACCACGACTTTGTTGTTGTAGAGCTCATTCGATTCTTTATGTGTAGACATCGAGAATCGAGCGAGTTCTTCCTCCCATTCGAGCGTGTCTCGTTTTCGAGCAGTCGTGATGATGTAGAGATCTCGAATATGCTTTCCGCAATCTTTGAGAAAATATGCGATAGAGGTGAGTGATTTGCCTGATCCCACGCCTCCACAAAGAATACACCCGTTTCGCATCTTATCGACAGCTTTCTGTTGATAGGGAAAAAGCTTCACGTTAGCCATAGTCACCTCCTTATTGAAAATATAAAGGCTAACATTAACGTTAACTTTGTGCTGGTGTATCGTAGATGATCGGAATCTCTTCCGTATCCGGTTCGCTTGCTGTGATGGATGTACATGATACGGCATACATACCGCTCAGAAATATGATCATGCAGCATATCAGCGTAACGAGCCATGTGGTAAGTTTGTCGTTCATAGCACCTCCGAAAATATAAGAAGAGGTCTCGGTTTCCCAAGACCTCTTCTTCAAATACTTAATCCCAATCAGATTTCTTGCGCTTATGCACATAGATCGGGATGAATGCCTCGAGCGATGGTGAACGAAGTATCTTGAACAGCACGAGGAGTTGATAAGGCAACCCGTTCATATTGTTCTTACGCCAGGCATTCCATTGCGTAAACCACCTGATCATGCAAACGGCACATCCTCAACAGGGAACTCTTCCTCGGCATACTTGGAAGCGAACTCATCGATCTCAAGAACGAAATATCCCGTCTTGAGATATGCGGTGATGCCTTCCTTACCGTTGACGCTCCAATGATACGGACGAATAATCAGATCGCAGGTCTGAAGATCGGCTCGATCGAGAACCCCCACCGACTCCTCGGTAAGCTGAGTGCGGTTCTTACCCGTGATCATGTAGATCGAAGGAGGATAATCGCCGAACTTTACCTTGACGGGCAGACGATACTCGACAGTACCGTCTTCAAAGTCACGCTCCTTGATGTTCCATCCGTCAGCTCGCAGCTGCTGAGCGATCTCTGGATCATCAATGACAGCTGTGAAGTTTCGATCTCCGGCACGGTTATACGTATCCTCTCGACCGGAGAAATTACGGAAACGAAGTCGAGCATTCTCGATCTTAATGTCGTTAATCTTCTTAAAAGGCATGATTCAAATTCCTTTCTTTTCGAAAATATAAAAGGAGAAAGCCCGCGTTATACAGACTTTCTCCTTTAATGGATGATTTACTTGATCTTGAGATCTTCCTCATTGTAGTAATAATCTATCAGATTATCCCGTTCTTCGATCTGCTTCTTCAAGTCAGCGATTACGAAAAATTGCCATACACAAAGGGTTCCGAATAGAACCATCAGTAGGATTATCGTATCCGTAAGTTGCTGATGAACAGCTGGATCGTTGAGAAACTCCATAATAGTTTCATACCACGACATGATAGAATTCCTTTCATTCCTTATGAACCTCCATTCATAAAGCAAGGAGTTTTTTACGCGATGAATCCCTCAAAATCGCCATACTGAGATATCGTTTTAACAGCCTCGTCGACAAGCGCATTGTAATATTTGCGATTGATGTCTTTTTCCTTCTTGAGATTCTTGACCACCTCGGCTTCGAGCCAGCGATACCCTTTCGCGCCGGTCGCCGACGCGTACTTGACCTCTCCGGTCTTCTTGTCGACGTTCTCGCGTACGAGAAGTCCTCCGCCGCATCCAGGCTTGATCGGGCAGAACCTTCCGATCCGTCCGATGAAAATATAGTTATGCGTTTTGGCGATGATATCTTTGAGCTCCGTGTCACTAACGTCCGCAAATATAGGATCACGCTTACCGCCCTTGATACGCCGCTCGAGTTCCTTCTCGGCCTCAGGCTGCTGGGTCAAGCTCTCATTCATGTCCAAATATAGCGCAGACGTGACCTGCTTGGTCTCGCAGAGGTCGTCGAAGGTGATCGGTTCCCTGCTGAAGAGCGTCTTGTAGACATACGGGACCTGGAACTGCGTACCTGTGGCGGTCCACTTACCGTCCGGACCAGCGTACTTGGCAATATAGACGGCGTCGTTAACGAGACACATGCGGTCGTACGTAGCCTCATGTTCGAACTCGTAGCCGTACTTCTTGGCGAAGTCCATGCAGAACTGGATGATCTCGGGAGTCGCATCCGGGATCTTGATCGAGTCCGTCTTGATGTGCGCCACGGTGAAACCCTTGGCCTGGACCTCGTCCTGAAGCGTCTTCATGAACAGAGCGCCGCGCAGAGCGACGATGTTGTTCTTGTTGCGAATATCCCTGAAGGGATTGTCGAAGTTAGCCGACGTGAGGCCGTATACGCTGTTGATCGCGATCTTGAGCGCCTGGGCAAGGTCCTTCGCCGTGGACTCGTCCTCCAAATATGAAGCGAGCTTTCCGCCGAACATGTGTCGGACCTTGTCGTAATCGCCGTGCTTGATCGCGATACGGGCGTCCATAATATCCTGGAAGTTCTTCGTGTACTCACCGAAGCAGTTCATCGCGACAATTGAATGAGGGTGAAGCGAGGCGACGTCGAGAAGAGCGACGTTACGATACATTCCAGGCTCAGCATAGACGTATCCACCTTTTCCGAGATCCACTCCCCGGAACATGTTCTTACCATTTTCAAATTGATAACCTGGGAATGCGTTGATAATATCGTGTCGTTCCCATCGAGGGTCTGACGCAGTACCTTTTGCAAGATCGGTATATACCAACTCTGGCTTTCGGTTGGTCCCGAATATGATTCGGGTGGTAAGACTATTTGTAGTATCGTTGACGCTCATCCCCGCAATCTCAGCCAAGATCTCACGAGCCGTAAAATCGCCCTTCAGATGGTTGAAGACCGCTTCCGTCGCGATGACGTCGTTATCGCAGTATTCGGCGACCTCAGTCCACATGTCCTCCGGTACTGGCTGGTCCCACGGAAGCCCGAGTTCCTGGTGATGGATACCGAGTTCGATCTCCCACTTCTTGAGGCTCTGCTTCTTGGCGGCGAAATCGTAAATATCCGTATAGGAGATGTTGTACGCCTCGCCGAAGAACGCATCCCGATCACCCTTGACGATAATGCGCTGCGAGAGCTTGTACAGCTGCTCGTTGGTGTACCCGAGAAGCCTGCCATACAGAATATGATTGTCGTACCTGCGACAATTGAAACCCACAAGCCTGAACTGGAGCAGCTCCTCGATCTCAGCGGATGTCGGATTGATCATCCTTACAATCGGCTTACCTTCACCCTCGACTTTCCAGTTCACTAGGAAGAGATTGGGGAATACCTCGACGTCATAGAACACCAATTTCGCATCGTTGTTCTGCTTGGCTTCCGACGGATCATCAGACTTAAACGGCATCTTGTTCACGAGCCTGATGCAGTACTCGGCTTGATGCGTGCTTGTCGCTGCGAACGCCAGGATCGCATTGCGCATGTCGCTTACATCATAATGAGCGCCCTTATTGTACTGCTCTTCAAGAATATGATAGATAAAGTCGATACTCGGCTTTGTGTTCGCGTGGTATTCCTTATTGAGATTCTTTTTGATCATCGTTCGAATTTGTTTTTCATTCATTACCACGTCGGGATTGACCATCTTGACATCTCCTTTCAACGGTAACCCCGAGCTGATCTTCGCGATCGGCAGGTTGTTGCATT
>CALVSV010000161.1 GCA_944359595.1 uncultured Bacilli bacterium | reverse complement strand
CCGCCGGTGCCAGACGAATATTTCGATGGCAAGGTCGAAGTTGTGTCCACCAGAAAAATCCATGCAGATCGTGTGGTTGATATGGATGATTTAGCGATGGAGTTGGCCTTGGTTGTGGCATTTGAACAAAATCGGCTGGATTCCCTGTTCAAGAAAGCGACAAAGGTGATTCAGAACGCAAATACAGCAAAGGAGGCAAATCTTGATGCCAAATAATGAACAGACCATAGGGTATTCTCACCCACCGGTCAATAAACAATGGAAAAAGGGCCAAAGTGGTAATCCCAATGGGCGGCCGCGCGGTTCAAAAAACACTTTGGATATTTTAAACCGACTGGCGAACGAAGAAATTAAAGTGACCCAAAACGGAAAAGAAATCAAAATTTCTAAAAAAGCCGCGGCGTTACTGCAGGCTGTCAATAAGGCAGCGCAAGGTGATTCCAAGGCCTTGAAAACACTGTTGCCGCACTTGATGGCGGCCGATGCCAAGGCCGCGGGGCATTTGGATTTTATCAACTTCAAATCGCCGCGCTTTGATAAGGCGTTGTGTTGGGTTATCGAAATTTTTGAAGAATCGATGAACGATAGCAATATCGATAAAATTACCCAACAGCAGGTGTTTGGACATATTGGACGCCGTATGGCCGATTTTGAACAGATTGCCGATAGCATATTAAACGATAAAAATTGGACCAAAGAAAACAGTCCGGAAAATCCGTTTATTGGTTATCGCGAAGTAAAGCCCGCAACATCGTAGGAATAGCGCAAAATCGTCAGATTTTCAGGTGTTTTGCATTAAATAACTGGACTTCTGGCGATTTGTAAGCGCTAATGGACACGACATGCAAGGAGTGTAATATGAAGCTAAAAAAATATACCGATGAACTGCCGAAAACGCTGGTGGAATTAAAATCCATGTCGGCGGATAAATTGACCGAATTATGGGCGTATTATTTCCCAGGCGGTCGTCCCCAGATAAAGCCGCTGTGGTGGAAAATCCAATGCGAGATAGGTGGGCAAAAGTTAGAACAAAAGCATATCACGAAACTGAATGCATATGCCAAAAATCCGGACGCGTGTGTAGAGAATTCGAACAAGACGAAATATCACATAAAGCCGGGTACGCAACTGATAAAGAAATTCAAGGGGCAAGAGCACTTTGTGACCGTGGATGCACCAAATCAGTTCGTGTATGGGGGCGCGGTGTATAAATCGCTGTCGGCGATTGCTACGCAAATATGTGGTCATAAGGTCAGTGGATACGATTTCTTCGGCTTTAATAACAAAGGAGAAAGATTATGAGAAAGAATGTGTACGTGGCAGCTTTGAAATATGAGCTGTGTCATTGTGATGGGGTAGATAAGATTTGTCAGATTATTGGTAAATCGGATGCTTTTCTACCAGAAAGTGAAGCGTGGTGTTGGTTCGAAAAACACGAAACCGACATACCCGCAATTAAACAAATATTGAAAAAAATAGGGTATTAAAAAATGAAAAAAATGTTATCTAAAGAATCAGAACTTGAATGCATGTCTTGCTTGATGGATCATGCTTGTCTATGCAGTGGAATAGCGCAGGCTGGTATTACCGGTATGTTAGATGCGATTAAAAGAAAGGATTTAACAGATTTCTCATCACTTGTGGAAGAAGTGATAGGCGAGTGTAATACTTTGAAGTGTTATCTAGAGACTATGTTGACGCTAAGTATATCCTGTCTTCACTAAGACAAAATCCCCATCTGAAAATCAGATGGGGATTTTGTTTGCTAATATGGAATTAGAAGTGTAATCTAAATCCTGCTTTAACATTGGTATAGGCATCACTGTCCACAAAGTACTGGGCGTTACCGTACAGGCTAAATCTACCGGATTTATAATCAAACCCTAATGTTGCTGCACCACTGTAATTATGTTCGGCATCATCATACAGGTTAAATGTGCCGTCCAGACCACGGATTCCCAGTTTCATGTTATATGTATCTGCCAGTTCACGATACAACATGACCCCAGAATTAAACCGTAATGAACCATTGTCCAACTTGTGTTCGTATTTAGTGAACAGTCCAAATCCGGCTTCTACAGAATAGATTTCATCGGCTGGGATTATCAGGCTAAATGCTTGGTCGCTTTCATGACCCGATTGACGATACATAATCGCATTGAATCCCAAATCCGGTGCAATAGTCCAATTACCAAACGTCATCGGATAGCGCAGGTCGTTATTGAATCCGAATATCTGCTTTTCAATATACCCGTCATAATTCATATTGTTATATCCACGGCGACTGTAATGGCTCTTTGCAAAGCCAACGCGCGGTGTGGATATGAACTCTATATTGTCATTGGTATAGGTCATTGGCATATAGAACAAGCCTATCTGATTGCTGCGGCTGGTGCCAAAGTCGTCATTTGTGCCGATGTTCGCCATTGCCAGACCATAACCCAGTTTCCAATTATCAGACATGCGACTGTTGGATATGCCATAAGAACCGGAACCACCATTTGAACTGTTACTGAACGAGAAGTGTTCCATTGCCCCACTGACCTGATATTCGTCACGGTCACCATTCATAAACATTTGCTGATTCATACTGAAATTGATTTCCCGCATTGCAGACATATCTTCGCGGTCAAACTGGGTAAAGGCGTTTAATCCAGACAGCCCGTTTAAGATGTTGTTGAATTCAGCCATATTTGCCCCAGACTTTAACCCGCCAAAGAATTCTGCACTGGTTCCCTTGGTATAATTATCAGTTAAATAGGCGGCCAAAGACTTGTTGTCGGTCAATGTATCAAATGAT
>CALVSV010000160.1 GCA_944359595.1 uncultured Bacilli bacterium | reverse complement strand
ACTGTAGCACCTGCATCAGCTGCTGCTCGTGCAGTATTATACGGTTCTGAAAACGAAGAAAGAACAACTGAAGATCAATCATAATAGTTTTAAACTATATAGCGAGAAGCGGAAAGTGGTTTCACTTTCCGCTTTTTTTATTGCTTTCGGGCGGCTGTGCGTGTCGGGCGCAGACTTGAAAAAAGCCCTCAAAAAGTTTTGAGGGCAAAAATTAGTGGTACAGCAATATGTTGCCGACTTTTATATAATGAAAGATTAAAAGTCGCTGTTTAATTCTTCCATTGCGGATTCAATTTCATCAATAATCAATTTAGCGGCTGCAACGCGATCTTCAGCCATAGTAATAGGTCGTCCGACCACCAAATAATCCACACCGGCAAGTACTGCATCACGCGGGGTATCTACACGCACCTGATCATTTACAGCCGCCCATGTCGGACGCGTTGCAGGGCAAAGGATTATAAAATCTTCTCTTACGCATTTTCTGATTTTTTTAGCTTCTTCCGCACTTGCGACAACACCGTCAAGTCCGTTTTCTTCTGCAACCTTTGCAAGTTGAAGAACGTAAGATTCGATATTTTTATCAACGCATAATTCTTCTGTGAGAGTTCTTTGCCCGAAACTGGACAAAAGAGTAACCCCGAGAATTGTCGGCGGTTCAACGCCTATGGATTTAGCTGCTGCACGGGAAGCTTTTACAACAGATGCAACCATTTTTGAGCCGCCATGAATATGAACGTTAAAGAAATTTATTCTGTTTTTAACAAGACTGATAGCGGCCTTTTGTACGGCGTGCGGAATATCATGGAATTTACAGTCATAATAGCATTTAGCGCCCAATTCTTCCAAAAGTCGAAATGCTTCAAACCCGTAATTAACAATCAGGGGCAAACCGATTTTAAAATATCCTACATAATCCTTCAATTCTCTGACTAAATCTCTTGCTTCTTTAAGGTTGTCGACATCCAGAGCAAGAATAATCCTATCTTTTGCACAAGCTGGTTTAATCATCCACTCTCTCCTAACAATACATTAAAACTAACACAATAACGGAATAAAATCAAGTTACAAACTGTTGTTTATAAAGATGTAAGGGCGTTAAGTCCGTTAATGCGTGATTAAGTGATTAAGTGGTTACATGGATAGTGAACTGTGAACCGTAAACAGTGAACTGTTGTTACAAAGGCACTGTGATTGTGACTAAGTGATTAAGTGACTAGGTGACTAAGTGGTTACAGGAATAAGGCAATGAGAAAATTTTCACATTGCCTAAAAAAGTTACTAAGGCACTAAGGCACTGAGGCACTAAGGAGTTACATGAGGCAGGCTCTGCGGCTTCGTGACGATATATGTCATGGAGTTCCCTCGCCCCCTGCGGGAGAGGGTTAGGGTGAGGGGTCAAAAACCGTTAAAGACGCACATGACTCTTTCAGTCATCCCGCAACGAATTGCGAGCAGAACGACCATTTTGCGGAGGGTACAAGCGTTTAGCGCACCCGTTTATTGCAAAATGGTCAAGACAGGCACGAGCGCACAGCGGATTTGCGGACGGATGGCGCGAACGAAGGCACTAAGTGGCTAAGGCACTGAGGCACTAAGGAGTTACAAAAATAGGGCAACGTGAGAATATTCTCGTATTACCCTATTATGTAATAACAGTACACTGTTTACTGTTCATAGGTCACAGATGTAGGTTGTGGCATTCTTGCCCAACAGAAAATTTGAGATCCCGCAAGGCAGCGACTGTGGCAAGACGCCGTGAAACCGCTGCGGGATGACGGAATAAAAAGGCAACGTGAGAAAAGTCTCATATTGCCTAAAAAAGTTACTAAGGCAGTAAGTATTTACAAAAATAGGGCAATGTGAGAATATTCTCGCATTACCCTATTTTGTAATAACAGTTCACGGTTCACTGTTCACAGTTCACACCAACTAAGGGCTTTGTCCTTAGTTGGATATACAAACAGCGCGGCGGCCGCTGCCGCGCTTGCTGCTCCAGTGACAGTCACTGCCGTCCGTGGCGGTAGTGCTGAAGCCCCGGCCGTACGCGTTGAGATCACAGTACTCCTCACTGGACCAGTAGAAGTAGCCAATAGGAATTGGGGGATTATCTTTGTATTGATCCCTTACTTTTAGACCAGTTATGTAGCTTTCGTCAATCGTTGCTTCCGTTCCGTCACTGTTTACATATAATGCTTGTGCTAATTGAGTAAGCTGAGCGCTTGTTGGAAGGCTCATGCCTTTTTCTTGACAAGTAAGCTTCGCTCCGGCCCAATAATTTGTAGAACAAGAACTTCCATGTTGCTCTTCCATATCTTCGTATTGGCTACCTACGCAAGTATCTATTGCTCTGTTCGCTAGGAACGCGGTACTCCAACACATGTCACCTATCGGGTTATCGCAAGTTGAGAATGCTACGCCGGAAGATAATTGAATATCTTTTCCTACTCTATTCGGCCCTTTCTTTCCGTTAACATCTACCATATAGCCCATGCAGCTTACTTGGCTACCAGTATCTTCTATAGGATCGGCATATGGGCATTCCGGCTGGTATGCCATAATAACTGTTGTTCCGTCTGCTACGACAAATGACATTGTATTAGTATTAGTCTGCCAGTCCTTAAGCCCCATGCTTGATGCAGATG
>CALVSV010000159.1 GCA_944359595.1 uncultured Bacilli bacterium | reverse complement strand
TCATCTATTAAAAATTTTAATTATTTTATTACTGTATCTAAAGGAATGTATAATTTTTATAAAAATAGAATAGGTAATACTAAGTGTATTTATATACCTAATACTATTGATTATATTCCAGAATTTTCTTCACCTAGAAAAAGTAATACTATAATATCTGTTGGCAGATTATCTAAAGAAAAAGGTTTTATAGATTTAATATCTGTAATTAATATTGTTAGACAACAAATACCAGATATTGTTCTGCATTTAGTTGGAGATGGAGATCAAAAAGAAGAAATAGTAACTAAAATTAATAGTTTAGGATTAGAGAATAATATAATAGTGCATGGATTTTTAAGAAAATATGATATAGAAGAACTTATGATGGATAGTAGTGTATATGTTATGACATCTTTTAAAGAATCTTTTGGACTTGTTTTACTTGAAGCTTTTAGTTATGGTCTTCCATGTGTTGCTTTTTCATCTGCTGCTGGAGCTAGGGAACTTATTAATAAAAATAATGGTGTTTTAGTTAGTAATAGAGATAAATATTCTATGGCAAGGGCTATAGTTAATTTACTTAAAGATAAAAATAAATTAAATATACTTGGGAATAATGCCAAAAATGGTGTATATAAATATTCTAAAGAAAGTGTGTATAGGGATTGGATAAATTTGCTTAGATAATTGATAATATTAAAAAAATATGTTAGAATTTTAATACAACATTGAAAGGGTGATTATATGAAATGTATTTTATTATGTGCAGGATATGCAACTAGATTATTTCCAATTACTAAAAATTTTCCTAAAGCACTACTTGATATTGGTAATAAACCACTATTAGATTATATTTTAGATGAAGTAAATACTATAGATGAAGTGAATGAAATAATTGTTATTACAAATAATAGATATTATGAACATTTTGATAAGTGGGCAAAATCTAAAAATAATAAAAAAGATATTGTAGTTATGAACGATATGACAACTAGTAATGAAGATAGACTTGGAGCTATTGGAGATATTATGTTTGTTATAGATAATAAGAAAATAAATGATGATCTTCTTATTATTGCTGGTGATAACTTGTTTACATATAAACTTAATGATGTTTTAAATTATTATAGAAAAATTAGAAAACCAGTTGTTTGTGTTAAAAAACATGATGATATTGATCTACTTAAAAGATTAGCTGTTGCTAAAATAGATAAAAATAACAAAATAGTTGATTTGGTTGAAAAGCCAAGTAATCCTCAAAGTAATTTAGGAGTATATGCAACATATATATATCCTAAAAATATAATAAGTTATTTTAAAAAATATAAAGATGAAGGTAATAATATGGATGCACCAGGTAATTTTGTACAATATCTTTATAAAAAAGAAGATGTGTATGCCTATTCATTTGATGGAGAGTGTTATGATGTTGGTACACATGAAACGTTAAAAGAAGTAAATGAATTATATAAAACCAATAAATAGACAAAAAAATAATTTATAATATGTTATTTTTTTATTGGTGATACTATGAAAGTTAAAGTAATTGATGAATCACATGAAAAAGATTTAGAAGAATCAATAAATTTGTTTTTAGAACAAACTGATAAAGAAATAATAGATATTAAATTTCAAACTGCAGTATCAATTGATCATGAAGAACAAATTTATTGTTTTTCTGCTCTAATAATATATAAGTGAAAGAAGTGATTATGTGAAAAAAAATACATTTATAAATGGAGCGATCATCGCAACACTAGCTATATTTATATCTAAATTTTTAGGACTTGTATATGTTATACCGTTTAATGCAATAGTTGGAGAACAATCAGGCGCTTTATATGGTTATGCTTATACTATATATAATTTATTTTTAGCGATTTCAACTATTGGATTACCACCAGCAATGAGTAAATTAATAAGTGAATATAATACGTTAGGTTACTATTATACTAAAGAAAGAGCATATAAATATGGTAAATTAATAGTAACTATATTAGGTATAGTATCATTTATTGTATTATTTATATTTGCACCACAAATAGCTCATGCAATTATAGGTGATAATACTGGTGGTAATACTATAGAAGATATTACTTTAGTAGTAAGAGTTATATCTACTGCTATATTAATTGTGCCAATATTATCTATTTCTAAGGGGTATTTACAAGGGCATAAATTTATTACACCATCATCTACTAGTCAAATACTTGAACAAGTTGTAAGAGTAATCGTAATTGTTATTGGTAGTTATACTTTTTTAAATATATTAAATTTAGGAAATACTATGGCTGTTGCAATAGCTGTTTTTGGAGCAACAGCAGGAGCTATTGCCGCACTAATATATATATTACGAAAAATTAAAAAAAATAAAAATGAGTTTAATTTAGATGCTAAAATAAAAGAAGAAGAAAAACATATTACATCTAAAGAAATTATTAAGAAGATATTATTATATTCATTTCCATTTATTTTATTTGGTATAACTATGTCTATATTTGAATTTGTTGATATGCTTACTATTGTTAGAACTTTAACAGATAAATTATCATATTCAATTAAAGATGCTGAAAATATAATAGGTATATTAAATACGTGGGGTAATAAATTAAATAGTATAGTTATAGCTATATCAACAGGGGTAACTACTAGTATAGTACCTAATATAACATCTAGTTATGTTAAAAAAGATTATACTGATGTTAAACATAAAATTAATCAGTCTATACAAGTTATATTATTTACTGCTTTACCAATAACAGTAGGGCTATCATTTTTAGCTGATCCAGTATACACATTATTTTATGGAGAATCAACTTTGGGTCCAGTAGTATTTAAAGTAAGTATATTTATTGCCTTATTTAATTGTTTATTTAATGTATGTACTGTTGCTAGTCAATCATTAAATAGATTTAAACAAGTATTTATAAGTTTAGCAATAGGTTGTCTAACTAAAGTAGTGTTACAAATTCCACTCATGGTATTATTTGATAAACTTGGTATGAATGGAAGCTATGGTGCTGTTGTAGCATCACTATTAGGATATAGCGTTAGTGCGATAATTAATATGATTGGATTATATAAACATATTAAAGTAAGTTATAAACAAACATTTACTATGTTATTAAAAACATCATTATCAATAATAGTAATGCTTGTACCACTAATATTATTAACTTATATTTTACCAATTAATAATATATCTAGATCATTATCTATAATTGATTGCTTAATATATGGTTTATTAGGTGCATTAATTTACTTTATATTAACATATAAATTAGGTATTATAAGACAAGTATTAGGTGATAAAATATGTAATAAAATAGAATCTATATTAAGAATTAAAAAAAATGCTTAGATAAGCACTTTAAGTTATTAATTTTTTAATTTTTTCTAATGCGTTTTTTTCAATTCTAGACACCTGTGCTTGACTTATTCCAAGTTCGCTAGAAATCTCGGTTTGTGTTTTTCCCATTAAAAATCTATCAGTAATGATAGATTTTTCTCTATCTTTTAAAGTTTCAAATGCATTATTTAATGCCAATTTAATATCTAAATCTTCTTTATTTTTAGTATCTTCTAATTGATCAAATAAATATATAGTATCTCCTCCATCATTATATATAGGTTCATACATACTAATGGGTTCTTTAATAGAATCAAGAGCATTTATAACATCGTAATTACTTACACCAATAATAGAAGCTATCTCATCAGTTGTAATATCAATTCCATTTTTATTTTTTTCATCTTTTATTTTTAGTGCTTGATAAGCAATATTTTTTATCCCTCTTGATATTCTCATTTGAGAGTCATCTCTTAAATAACGTTTAACTTCTCCTAAGATCATTGGAACAGAGTAAGTTGAAAATTTAACATTAAAAGATAAATCAAAATTATCTATTGCTTTTATAAGCCCTACACATCCTATTTGAAATAAGTCATCTAAATTATCTGTTTTTGATGCAAATCTTTGTACAATAGATAAAACTAACTTTAAATTTCCATTAATTAATTTCTCTCTAGCACTAATATCACCATTATAATATTTTTTAAATAAATCATCCATCTCTTCACTACTTAATACTTTGATATTTGATGTATTCACGCCACTAATTAAAACTGTGTGGCGCATAATTGTTCCTTTCTAATTTAAATTATTTTTTATTTTTTCTATTATATTTTTTTGTTCTTCTTCGCTTGAGTTATTCCATACTATTTCAAAAAAAACTCCTAAGCCAGGTAAAGCTAATTCATCTTTATCTTTAATACTATCAATAATTGATGATTTTATTTCATCTTCATTACTACTTTTGAAATTATTTTTTATATAATTTCTAATATCTATGTTCATAATATCACTCTCCAGTGATATTATTATCTTTTTTTTAAAATTTATTCATTTATATGACAAATTAAATATATGTTTTAATATATTATATTATTGGTGATATTCATGAAAAAATTTAAAAGTAAAAAAATTAAAAAAACTACAAAAAAAAGAAAACTTTTTAAATTGTTAATATTAATTATGATAATATATTTATTTTCTTATTTGAGCTTTAATTATTTAGATAATAAAATAAATTATGTATCCAATTCTAATTTTTTTAATATAATATTAAAATTAAGTAATTTTAACTCAGAAAAAGATAACAATATAAATTTGTTAAAAGATACAATTAAGAAAATAACAAAAGTAGATTTTACATATCCAATAAGTATATTAGATGAAGGTATTAAAAATAATACAGTTACAGTAAGCAATACAAGTGATATAGATGATTACAATAATTACACTAAATTGGAACATGTAACTAAAACTATCGATAATAATACCAATGATGTTACTAATCCTATAATATACCTTTATAATTCTCATCAACTTGAAACATATAAAGATAATATAGGAAATGTTATGGAAGTTTCTTATAAATTACAAAATAAATTAAAAGATTATAATATTAATTCAATTGTAGAAAATCAAGATATACAAGAGATTCTTAGAATAAATAATTGGCAAGGTTCAGCAGCATATAAAGCAAGTAGAATATTAATTAATGATGCAATTAGCAATTATAAGTCTTTGAAATATTTTATAGATATACATAGAGATAGTGTAGGATATAATTATACTACTTTAACAACAGATAATAAAACTTATGCAAAGTTATATTTTGTAGTTGGATTAGAACATGAAAATTATGAAAAAAATTTATCATTAGCAACAACTATAAGTGATATGATAAATAAAAAAGTGCCTAAATTATCTAAAGGTATACTTGCAAAAAAGGGAGAAAATGTTAATGGAATATACAATCAAGATGTTAATGGTAATGTTTTATTAATAGAATTTGGCGGTGTTGATAATACTATAGAAGAGGTAAGTAATACAGTTGATATACTCTCCCAAGTATTAAGTGAATATATTAAAGGTGATACAAATGCTAGCAAATAAAGTAGCTAGAATTATATTATTAATATTATTTTTGATTTTTATCGCACTTTATATATCTGAATCAACTGGTTATTATGATTATGGAGCATATAAAAAAACATTGCTTACTAAAGAACAAATAAAAAAATTTGAACAAGATGTTAAAGAGGGTAAGGATGTTAGTGTAAAAGATTATGTTGGTGATTTAGAAAAAAATTACAATAATAAATTAAGTAATACTGGTCTTACATTATCAAAAAACATAGAAAAGTACTCAAAAAAAGCAATAGAAACAGTATTTGGAGCATTATCAGATTTTATAAATTCATAATTTTTTATAAAAAAATAAATTGAAATATAAACTAGTTTGTTGTATAATTATTATAGTATTAAAAATAATAATAAAAAGGAGTATACATATGAAAAAAATAAATCTACTAATTTTTACATTATCTATGTTTTTATTTATAAGTGTTCCTAGTATTTGTTATGCTGAAGAAAAAGAGCCAAGTACAGAAATTAAATGTACTGATGAAGATGGTATAGCTATAGAAGATGGTTCTACTGTTAAAGAAGAACAAATTTTAACATGTAGTCTACATCTTAAAGATGCTAATAGCGCAACATTAAAAGAAAGTGCAGAAATAAAATTAAAAAGTCTAGAATACTATGAAGATACTCTTTCAAAAGGTTCTGCTATAATTATATCTGATGGAAATTTAACTTTGGATAAAGATAAATTTAGTACGGTTTCTGTTTCAGACAAAAATTTAGGAGCATTTGATGTTAAGGTTTTAGGTGAAGGTGATCCTGAAATTAGTATATCATATACCATAACTGATACTATAACTGGTACTACACCTGATGAATCAACTACTAAAGACTATAATTTATCTGCTACATGGACAGCTAAAATAGGTGATGGAGAAGATGTTACTTTAAGTGAAATTAAAATTGATGGTGAAAGTGCAAGTGGAAGTGGCACAAATTATTCATATACTACAACAAAAGATTCAGTTAGTATAACTCCAGTAGCATCTGATGGAAGTAAAGCTATAAAAATTAATGGTGAAGATGTAAAAAATCCATATTCATTAAAAATAGGAAGTAATACTTTTACAATAAATGTTGGGAGTAAAGACTATACTTTAACTATTATAAGAGAAGAGGTAGTTGAAGAACCTGATACATCAAATTATTCATTATTATCTTCACTTAGTGTAAATGGAGTAGCAATTAAATTATCAAACAGTAATTTTTCTTATACATATAATGTTTCAAATTCAGTAACAAAACCAAATATAACATATACTACATATAATCCAGATGCAACTGTACAAATTGATGGAGCGGATGATTTATCTGTTGGAAATAATACATATAAAATAAGTGTAACTTCATCTGAAGGAACAAATGTTTACACTTTAAATATTGTTAGAGCTGGAAAAACTAGTGTTGC
>CALVSV010000158.1 GCA_944359595.1 uncultured Bacilli bacterium | reverse complement strand
TGGAGATTATGTTGATAATGTTGTTACTACTGAAACAGTAACTAGTGATTCTGAAGATATACTTGATTACATGGAAGAGTATTTAAATCAAACTTATCAAGTTAGTAGTGATACTTATGGTGGATATACGTATGATATTTCAAGAAGTTCTAATCAAGTTTCTGCAAATGTTACAATTGACTATAATATAATGGATTTAGATCAATTTCAAGAAGATCAACCATCAATAAGTAGTTATATTGAAGATGGTAAATTCTTAGTTGATGGGATTGTAGAAATGTATGAATCTTTTGGTGCTACTTGTGAATAATGACTATCTCTAGTCATTATTTTTTGTGAAAAAAGTTGCTTATCCTCGAATTTTCGCCAAAACTGGGTTAAAAGTGGGTCGAATTTTCGCCAAACACATTGATTTTTGGGCATATATATGGGAAATTTTGCTTTTTGTATAATAATTATAAAAAGTTCCATAATAATTATGGATGGTGATTAAATGAAAAATGCACAATGTGATAGTTGTAAAGATGCTAAATTTGGGATAGCTTATATAGATCCAGAAAGTGGCATACTTTGTAGTAAAATTGATACAGATATGGAATTACCTAAGGGTAAAAAAATACTTGCTCCAAAGATATGTACTAAATGTGGTACAACAGAATGGAAAACAATTGATAATTAATAAGAGATGGTATATTCTCTTATTTTTTGTAGGAAAATATAGCAAATAAATTGTCAATATATTTTCCTACAGGAAAATATATTGACAAATAAAATATAAATGTGATATTATATTAATAGGTGATAAAAATGCTTTTAAGGGAAGATTATTTATCAAAAATAAGGGAATTTTATGATTTAGATATTATAAAAATATTAATAGGTATTAGAAGATGCGGTAAATCTGTTTTATTAAAACAAATAATAGATGAAATTAAGAATACTGTTGATGATAACTATATTATATATATTAATTTTGAAGATGTGACTTACGCATATATTAAAAGCTATTTAGATTTAAATGATTATGTTAATGAAAAAATAGTTGATGATAAAAAGTATTATTTATTTTTTGATGAAATACAAATGGTTGATGATTGGGAAAAGGCAATCAATTCTTTTAAAGCAACTTTAAATGTTTCTATTTTTATTACAGGATCTAATTCTAAACTCTTATCAGGTGAATTTGCAACATTACTATCAGGGCGTTATGTATCTTTTAAAGTGTTTCCTTTTTCTTTTAAAGAGGTTATAGATTTGAAAAAATTAACTGATATTCGAGATATTGAAGGTGCTTTTAATGATTATATCTTATGGGGTGGGTTGCCACAAAGATTTGATTTTGGAAGCCAAGATGCTATGATATCTTATTTAAGTGATGTATTTAACTCTATTGTTTTAAAAGATATTGTAAAAAGAAATAATATAAAAAATATAGATTTGTTTGAAAGAGTTATGGAATATTTAGTAACTAATCCTAGTCAATCCTTTTCTCCAGCAAATATGATGAATGAATTTTCTAAAGAAAATATACCAGTATCTTCAAAAACAATTTATGAGTGTCTAAATTATGCTACATCAGCAATGCTGATGGAAAAGATATCAGCATATGACATAAGAGGTAAGAAAATATTATCAAGAAAAGATAAATATTATTTAACAGATTTGGGATTAGGACAAATACTTAATACAAATAAAAAAGCCCAATATGGTGCTTACTTAGAAAATATAGTTTATAATGAATTAAGATACAGAGGTTATGAAGTAAGTATAGGTAATAATGATGGAAGAGAAATAGATTTTATTGCTACTAAACATAATATAAAAGAATATTATCAAGTTTCATATACTTTAGCAGATGAAAATACTGAAAGAAGAGAATTTAATGCATTTGATAATATTAATGATAATTATCCTAAATATGTTATTTCTACTGATAAATTAGATTATTCCCAAAATGGTATAATTCATAAAAATATAATAGATTGGTTATTAAATAAGTAATGACATGAATCTTAATGAGTTCTTGTTTTTTTATATATTTACTACTTCTTTTTCTTCTTTTTTATTAAATATACTTAATACTTTTTTAATTTCTACTCTTAATTCATCTTCTTTAATAAAAAATTCAATTATATTTATATCTAAGGCATCAGCTACTCTTCCAAGAATGGCTATTGTTATATGTTTATTTCTATTTTTATTTTCTATATCACAAATGTATTGACGAGATACACCAGAAAGGTCAGCTAGGTCTTGTTGGGTTAATTTTTGTTCTAAACGATATTTTTTTATATTGGCTCTTACTATTTCATAGTAGTATTCATCGTCATGGAAATATAATACTTCTTTAATCAAAGTTGATCACCGAATTCATATTTTGCTTAATAATCATTAAATTTAATATAGCCTAATAGCGTCATTTATGATATTATATTAATAGTAGACAAGAATCGACAAGATATTTAAGTTGTTTTTGTTATTATTTTGTTGGAAGGTGATTATTAATGAAGAAAAAGGTAATTATAGGTATAATATCTGTATTAGTAGTAATATCTGGTTGTTTATTTGTTATGTTTAATAGTAGTAACAAAAGTTATTATGTTATTACTAATAATAATGAAGAAAAGATAATGAATACTAATGCACTTACAATGATGTATGAAACAGAAGCTGGTAGTGGAGAGTATCAAGTAACAAGTGATACAACATGGCCACAGGAGGGATATGTTTTTAATGAAAGGTTATCCGCTTGTGAAAATGGAAGTGCTCTTACTTGGGATGATACAACAAAAAGAGTGATAGTAGAAGCAAATACAGTTGAAAAGTGTTATATATACTTTGATGTAGAAAAACCAACTTTAGCTTCCACAATTGAAGATTTATATACAGTAGATGG
>CALVSV010000157.1 GCA_944359595.1 uncultured Bacilli bacterium | reverse complement strand
ATGTGACAGTTAGAGGTATTAAAGTTGATGGTATATCGGGTAAAAGTAATTCGTGGTTTAATGAAATTGTTGATTATGCCACAAGTATAGGAATGCCAGGTATTGGTTATATTACAGTTAATGATGATATGACTTTTAAGGGTCCAATAGATAAATTTTTAACAGATGATATAAGACAAACATTAATTGATAAGGCTAATTTGAAGGTAGGTAGTGTACTTTTCTTTATAGCTGATAAAACTGAATATAATAGATATTCTTCACTTATTCGTGATGAATTAGCTAGAAAATTAAATTTAATAGATGAAAATAAATATGAGTTATGTTTCATAGTAGATTTTCCTATGTTTGAGTATAACGATGAAGAAGATAAATATGATTTTACACACAATCCGTTTTCTATGCCACAAGGTGGATTAGATTCATTAAATAAAGAAAATATTGAAAATATTATAGCATACCAATTTGATATAGTTTGTAATGGAGTGGAACTTGTAAGCGGAGCTGTTAGAAATCATGATTTAAATATCATGAGAAAAGTATTCGAAATTGCAGGATATGATGAGGAAATATTAAAAGAAAAATTTTCATCGCTTTACACAGCGTTTTCGTTTGGAGCACCACCACATGCAGGTATGGCTTTAGGTATTGATAGAATGCTTATGATGTTAAGAGATACTGATAATATTAAGGATATAATTGCATTCCCGCTAAATAGCAATGGTATTTGCCCTATGATGAATTGTCCTAGTATAATAAGTGATAAACAATTAAAAGATGTACATATAAAATATAGGTAGAATTATTCTATCTATATTTTTTGTAAAGTATATTATAAATTTAAAAATTTTTTTTCGAATAATTAGAAATATCGTTGACGAGCATTTAAAAATGTGATAAATTATAATTGCAAGGAGGTAGAAAAAAATGGAAAAGGAAAATCAAGGTAATGGTAACAAAGCGTTGTTATTAGTTATTGGAGCAGCAACATTTATTACTGCTATGGTTGGAGCTACTTTTGCATATTTTAGTGCAACTTCAACTAGTGATCAAAAAACAGTAACTACAGCTACATCTAATATTACAGTAACTGCAGATAATAATACTGTTACTAATATTAGACCAACTACTTGGAATGAAGCTAATAAAGATACTGATACTGAAATTGTTAAAATGACAGTTAGTGTTGATGGTACTTCTACAGCTAGTGGTAGATACTCATTAACTATGAATCAACCAACAATTAATATTGGTAGTATAGCTTCAGATCAAGGTGTTGTTGGTGATTTTAAATGGGCTGCATACGATGAAGAGGGTAATCAATTAGTTGCGCCTACATCAATGGCTGCATCTCAAACTAACACTTTAATTCCTGGAAAAGATAAAAGTGGATATACTAATGATTATACTGCTACTGGTGCTTCACCAGTAACTATTGATGACGAATATTATGTATATGTTTGGATCGAAAACAAAAATGCAGATCAAAACAATTTACAAGAAGTTTCATTTGACCTAACATTTACTGGTAGTGGAACAACAAGTACAAATTAATATAGAAGAGGAGGGATACAATGGAAAAAAAGAAGAACAATAGCACAAGCGTAGTTTTAACTATTGTAGGTGTTGCAACATTACTAGTTGCCTTGGTTGGAGCTACTTTTGCATATTTTACTGCTTCATCAACTTCATCAGGACAAAAAGTTGATGCCGGTAAATTGGAAGTTGTTTCTACTTTAGGAGATACTTCACAAACTAATATCATGCCAACTACTTGGGATAGTGCAACTATTTCAAATAATGATAGTAATGATAATATAGCTAAATTTACTTTAACTGTTGATGGTGGTGCTACTGACGTAAGAGGTGCAGTATATGATTTATCTATTACTGGTGCAGTAAATACTACTACAGTTAATAATGGTGTTGCAGAACAAGGCGGAGACGAATCAGACGTTAAATATCAATTAGTTAAAAACGGAGAAGTTAAAGCTACTGGTGATTTTACCAATTTAACAGCTAAGTCAATTCTTACTGGTCAAACTCTTACAGGTAGTACAGAAGATGAATATACTTTATATGTATATATCTTAGAAGATAATACAAATCAAGATAAATTACAAGGTGCAACTGTAAGTGTAAAAATGATTGCTAATGCATATACACCAAAAATTGGTGGATAATTTAAATAACAATTAAAAGAGATACGTTTTTGTATCTTTTTTTTGTTGATGTTCTTATTTTTGTTTGATATAATAAAGTGGTAGGATGTGATGTTATGGATTATATTATTATAGTATTATTAATAATAGTAATTGTTTTATGTATTATTTCTATTACTAAAAATATAAATGAAGCTAATATAACAGAAAGATTAGGTAAACTTGAATTAAATGTAATAAAAGAAATTTCGAGCTTTAAAGATACTTTTTCTAAAAGTATTACTGATGATTTTAATAAATTAAATGATAAAATTGAAGCAAGACTTAATAGAATAGATGAAAAAGTTAATGAAAGAATTGATCAAAATTTTGAGAAAACAAATAAAACATTTAATTCAGTATTAGAACGTTTAACTAAAATAGATGAAGCACAAAAGAAGATTGATAATTTATCAAATGATATTGTGTCACTTCAAAGTGTATTAACTGATAAAAAAAGCCGTGGCATTTTTGGTGAAGTTAATCTATCACATATTATGTCTAATGTATTTGGTGAGAAAAATGATAGTATTTATCAATTACAATTTACTTTACCTAATAAGTATATTGTAGATTGTATTTTATTTGCACCAAAACCACTTGGAATGATTGGAATAGATTCAAAGTTTCCGCTTGAAAATTATCGTATGATGGTTGATAAGAGTAAAAGTGCACAAGAACGAAGTGAATATGAAAAAAAATTTAAGATGGATGTAAAAAAACATGTTGACGCTATTAGTGAAAAATATATAATTTCTGGTTATACTTCTAATCAAGCTATTATGTTTTTACCTGCTGAAGCAATATTTGCTGAAATAAATGCATATCATCAAGATTTAATAGAATATAGTTATAAAAAAAGAGTATGGATTACTTCTCCAACTACTTTAATTAGTACATTAACTGTTATACAAATAATTATTAAAAATATGGAAAGAGATAAATATACTTCTATTATTCATAATGAGTTAAATAAATTAGGAGTAGAATTTTCTAGATATAAAGATAGATGGGATAAATTATCTCGTAGTATTCAAACAGTTAATTCAGATATTGAAAATATACATATTACTACAGAAAAAATTACTAAAAGATTTGATGCTATTAACAGTGTTGATGTAGATACAATTAAAAAAATAGATAATAAATAATCATATATTTTTTAAAATCATATAATACTTTAAGGGGTGATAAAATGCATAATCCTATAATATTTTTAAATATAGATGGTGTTTTAATATCCGAAGATTATATATTAAATAATAGTAATAATTTAAGTAATTTATATCGTATTAATAATAGTAAAATATATATTAAATTTGAAGATGACAAAATTAAATTATTAAAGGGACTAGTTAATGAATTTAATGCGTATATTATATTGGTATCTTATTGGTGCTTATCCAATAGTTTAGACGATTTTAAGGATATGTTCAAAGAATATGATTTAGATTCAAGAATTATTGATGTTGTACCATATATGCCGATAAGAAGTGGTGATAGAATATATAAATGGAAAAACATTAAAAAAATAGATATAGATAATAATAATTTTGTTATATTTGATAATGAAGATGTTGGAAAGTATATAGATAAACATATATGTTGTAATCCTAAAGTTGGACTTACAGAAGATAATATTAATAAAGCAAAACAATTATTAAAAAAATGAGGTGATACTGATGAAGATTAAGAAAGCTGTAATACCTGTTGCAGGAATGGGGACACGTTTTTTACCAATTACTAAGTCTGTACCAAAAGAGATGCTTCCAATAATAGATAAGCCTATATTACAATATATTGTTGAAGAAGCATATGAAAGTGGAATAGAAGAAATATTATTTGTTACTAATTCATATAAAAAATGTATTGAAGATTATTTTGATTCAAATTTTGAATTAGAACAAAGACTTATTGATAGTAATAAGTTAGAATATTTAGATAAAATTAAAAATATTTATAATAAAGTTAAAATATATTATATTAGAGAAGGAAATCTGTATGGTAGTGGATATGCTGTTAGTTTAGCACAAGCCTTTGTTGGTAATGAGGCGTTTGCTGTAATGTATGGGGATAACCTTATGTACTCAAGTGGTAAACCAGTTTTAAAACAATTGATTGATATGGCAGAGGCTAATGATTGTTCGGTAATAGGGTGTATGAATATTGATTTAAAACTTAGTAATAAGTATGGAATGATAAAGTTAAATGAAGATGGTACAATTAAAAAAATAGTTGAAAAACCTGATGCGAGTAATTCTCCTTCCTCTTTAGCAGGACTAGGTAGATATATTGTAAAGCCAGAAATATTTGATTATTTAAATATGATTGAAGAGGTAAATGGTGAATATCAATTTACTGATGCGATGACTTTGATGATGCAAGAGTATAAGTTTTTACCTTGTCAAATAATTGGTAAATATTATGATATAGGTAGTAAAGAAGGATTTTTAAAAGCTAATATAGAATATGCTTTAAGAGATAATGAATTAAAAGATGAAATTAAAAATATTATTAATGATATATCACAAGTTATAACTTAGATAGAAAAGACTAAATAAACGGTTAATAACATTATATAGATTGCAATATGTTAATAAAAGCTTGAATAATTTAATAGAATATTAGTTCATAATTGTTTTGTTATGTATTATAATTATGGTAATGGAAACAGTGAATGTAATAACATGCTTTAAGGTATTTAAAAGGTGTTACTGATTTTACTAATTATGAACGGACAAAGAAGTTATCTGATTTATTATTTTTAAAGAAATTTTATGTACCATTTTTGAATAATTGAGCTGAATAAGAAGCTACACATCTACATATTCTGTCTGAACTGTAACTATCGCAAACATAAATTTTAATAAAATACTATATTTTTATAGTGTTTTTTGTTATAATGTAATATATATTGTTAGGTGGTGCTTTCATGAAGAATATTTATACAAGTATAGATATAGGTTCTGATACAATTAAAATGGTAACCGCACAAATTTTGAACGGTAAGATTAATGTTTTAGCTAGTGTCTCTATGAATTCTGGTGGAATAAAAAGGGGGCTTATTGTAGATGCTTCTAAAGCGTTAGTTTCTGTTAAGGAAGCTTTAAATAAATTAGAAGAAATGCTAGGTATAAAAATCGATAAAGTAATTGCATCTGTACCATGTAACAATGCTTCGTTCTCATTAGTTAGTGGAACTATTGAACTAGAAGAAAATAGTGTAATAACGGGTAATGATATTATTAAAGTAATTAAAAAGGCTATGGAAGGGAATATACAAGAAGGTCATGAGTTAATAAATACTATTCCAATAACATTTGAAGTAGATGGAAAAACAAATATCGATGATCCAAAAGGAATTGTTGGAAGTATCATGAATGTTAAAGCAATATTAGTTACTGTACCAAGTAAGAATGTATATTCTGTAATAAGTTTACTTCAAAATATAGGTTTGACTGTTGTAGATGTATTTTTTAACAGTATGGGAGATTATGAAATAATAAGAAATTCAAGATATGATAGTGATGTCACTGGTATAATTAATATAGGATCTGATATTACTACCACGTCAGTATTTAATAAGGGTATACTTATGAATACTAAAATTTTACTTATGGGGAGTAAAAACATAGATAAAGATATTAATTATATGTATAAATTGTCATTAAGAGATAGTAAAAAAATAAAAGAGAATTTTGCACTTGCTCACAAGAGATTTGCAAGTAACTCTGAAAGAATAGATATAATTAATAGTGAGGGTAAAAAAATTAAATTAAATCAAATGGAAGTATCTATGATATGTTCAGAGAGATTAATGGAAATTATAAAAATTGCAAAAAATGAATTAAAAAGCTTAACAAATAAGGAAATAAGTTATATAATTATTACAGGTGGAGGAAGCGAAATAAAGGGTCTTAATACACTGTTGAATGAAATGGGTAATAGAAGGGTAGATTTGGCAGACATAAACATAATGGGTGCTAGAAAAAATCGATTTACTTCTAGTGTTGGTATGATTAAGTACTTTCATGATAAGTTAAAATTTCGTGGAAGAAGTTATTCTATGTTAGATACTACAAAAGAAAAAGAACTTACTACATATACAAAAAATAATGTTAAACCTGATAGTGGTAGTAGAAAGAAATTTTTTGGACATTTTTTCGATAATTAAGGGAGGCACAATATGTTTGGATTAGAAATAGATCAATTAGCAAAAATAAAAGTTATTGGTGTAGGTGGCGGTGGAAATAACGCAGTTAACAGAATGATCGAATCAGGAGTTAAGGGTGTTGAATTTATCGTTGCTAATACTGATTTACAAGTTTTAAATACCTCTAAAGCACCAATTAAAATACAATTAGGTGCAAATTTAACAGATGGATTAGGAGCTGGTTCCAAGCCTGAGGTAGGACGTGAAGCAGCACTTGAATCAAAAAAAGAAATTGAAGAAACTTTGAAAGGTGCTGACATGGTTTTTGTAACATGTGGTATGGGTGGAGGAACTGGAACAGGAGCTTCTCCTGTAATCGCGGAAATTGCCCAAAATATAGGAGCACTAACAGTTGGTATTGTAACTAAACCTTTTAGTTTTGAAGGAAGAAAAAGAACAGAACACGCAATAAGCGGTATAGAAGAGTTAAAAAAACATGTAGATACACTTATTGTGATACCTAATGATAGATTACGTGAAGTTATTGATAAATCAACTCCAATGCTTGATGCATTTAAAGAAGTTGATAACATTTTAAGACGTGGTGTTCAATCAATATCAGATTTGATTGCAGTTGCTGGATTAGTTAACCTTGACTTTGCAGATGTAAAAACTGTAATGAAGGATCGTGGTAATGCAATCATTGGTATAGGTATAGGTGTTGGCGAAAATAGAGCGCTAGAAGCTGCACGACAAGCAGTATCTTCACCATTACTAGAAACAAGTATTGAAGGTGCGACAGATGCAATAATAAATATAACTGGAGGTAATAGTTTAACATTATTTGAAGCTGAGGATGCAGCGCAAATTGTTAGAGAAGCTGCAAATACTGAAATCAATACAATATTTGGGGCAGTAATAAATGAAAATTTAACAGATGAAGTAATAGTTACAGTAATAGCTACTGGATTTGAAGATAATGATTCAGAAAAGTTATATACTGAATATCCAGAAATAGAAGATGAACCTGTTGTTCAAAGACAATCTTCAAGACCTATGACTAGGGCACAATTTTTAGATGAAGAAGAAGATGATGATGATGACAGTGATCTTGATATACCTCCATTTCTAAGAAGTAAAAGAGGATTCTAATAATATCAGAATAATTTCTGATATTATTTTTTAAACAATGTAATATGATTATTAGAGAGGAGCTTTTTTTTGATAGAATTAAAAAATATTAAAAAGACATATTTTACATCAGGAAATAATGTTCATGCTCTAAAAGATATTGATTTATCCTTTAGAAAAAATGAATTTGTATCAATATTAGGCGCAAGTGGTTGTGGTAAAACAACTCTTTTAAATATAATTGGTGGACTAGATAAGTATACATCAGGTGATATGATTGTAAATGGTAAATCAACTAAAAAATTTAGCGATAATGATTGGGATACATATAGAAATCATACTATTGGTTTTGTATTCCAAAACTATAATTTAATACCTCATCAAACAGTATTGGAAAATGTAAGTTTATCATTAAAACTAAACGGTAATACTAGTTCTAAACAAATAAAACAAATAGCAAAAAAAGCTTTAATAAAAGTAGGACTAGGAGATAAACTAAATTATAAACCTAATCAATTATCCGGAGGACAGTGCCAAAGAGTTGCGATAGCTCGTGCATTAGTTAACGACCCGGACATAATACTTGCTGATGAGCCAACTGGTGCACTAGATTCTAAAACAAGTGTTCAAGTCATGAAAATATTAAAAGAAATATCTAAAGATAAACTTGTTATAATGGTTACACATAATCCAGAATTAGCTAATAAATATTCTAATAGAATAATTAATATAAAAGATGGTATTATAGAAGGTGATTCTAATCCATACGATAACCATTTATTAGAAAAACAAAAAAAGAGTAGAAAAAGAAAATCATATATGCCATTTAAAGTATCTTTTATGTTAAGTTTAAAAAACTTATTATCTAAAAAGAAAAGAACATTTATTACTTGTTTAGCAGGCTCTATTGGTATTATTGGTATAGCTACAATTTTATCAGTATCATCTGGTATGAGTAATTATGTAAAAAAAATTGAAAGTGAAAGTACTGCATATAATTATATTATTATTCAAGATAGTTATACAGATATAGAAAATATGATGATGATTGATGTTGATGAAAATTTAGAAGAATACAGTAATAAAAATAATATATATATGTATAATGATGAATTAACAAATAGTATGATAAATCAAAATATTAATGATGAATATATTACATACTTAGAAGATAAAATAAAAGATAAAGTTGTTGATATAAAATATACATATGATGTAGATATGAATTTAATAGCAAAAAAAGATGATACATATAATGTTATATCTAATATTAATTTTACTGAAATGCTTAATAATCAAAAATATTTAAATAATGATTATGAAGTTTTAGCTTCAATTAAAGAAGATGATAAGATACCTACAAAATATAATGAACTTGTTTTAGTAGTAGATAAATATAATAGAGTTCCATCTAGTATTCTTACTATGTTAGGAATAGATAAAGATAAAGATCTTAAATATGAAGACTTTTTAGGAAAAGAAATAAAACTTATAGATAATAATAACTATTATATTAATAAAAATGGATTATATATTAAAGCTAGTACTAATAATGAATTAGAAGATGCATATAATAGTGGCGAAAGTTTAAAAATAGTAAGTATATTAAGATTAAAAGAAGATGCATCTAATGAATGGATTAGACCAGGAATAGGTTATACAAAAGAATTAACAGATTATGTATTAAATAATAGTATGAATAGTGATGTTGTTAATGCTCAAAAAAACAGTAAAGATATTGATATTACTACAGGATTAGCTTTTAACAACAATGTTATGAATAATCCAATATTTAATATTTCTGCGACTTATGAAGATAGATTAAAAAGTTTAGGTGCAGATAAAATACCTACTACTATTTCAATTTATCCTAATAATTATGATTCTAAAAATGAAATAATTAATTTATTAGATGATTGGAACAACAATCATGAAAATAATCAAATTAAATATATTGATATATCAAGTATTATGATAACATTACTTGATTCAATGATAAATATAGTAAGTTATGTACTTATTGCATTTTCTTCAATATCACTTGTTGTATCATCTATTATGATATCTATTGTAATATATAATTCAGTTATAGAAAGAACTAAAGAAATTGGTATATTAAGGGCTATGGGAGCTAGAAAAAAAGATGTATCACGTGTATTTAAAGCAGAAGCTGTAATAATTGGTCTTGCATCAGGTATAGTCGCAATAGTTATAACGTTTATTATATGTTCAATAATAAATAATATATTAGGTAATTTAATTAATGTTACAACAATAGCTAATCTAACTTTAAAAATAACAATAAATATGATTTTATTAAGTGTTATATTAACGTTTATAGCAAGTCTAATACCTGCACGTATGGCAGCTAAAAAAGATCCCGTAGTAGCACTAAGAACTGAGTAGAAATAGATAATTTTTACTCAGTTTTTAAATTTAAATTAATAAATAACAAAAAAATAAAACAAGCTCTTCTAAACATAAACGTATGTTCGGGGGGAGTTTGTTATGTAACCGGTTACATAAATAATATTCCCAATATTCTTTGATTCTTATAACTTCACTTGCAAATTTTCTTGAAGGTTCTTTAGATACAATTCATATAAATATTCATTCTTATTTGCTACACTTTTACCAAAAACAGAAAAATATTTTCCACCAAAATCTAATTGCCATTGTTCAATATCTGTTAATACTCTATCTATATCTATACCAATTCTCATATCACAACTTTTCCTAATTATTGTATTACCATTATTAAATCATCAAAATACGCCAAAACATTATCAATAACATCTTTTATAGGTATCTCTAACCAATTATTATTCGCTGTATTAATTCTTGATTGAAATCTATTATTATTTAAAATATTTGTTAATCTGATATGTATATCTTTTAATTCATTCTCACGCATTGTTTCATCATTAATTAAATAGTAAAGATCAAAAATATCTTTAAATCTTGTAGAAGTAATACCAAATTTTAATAATGATTTTAATTTTTCTACAATTATTTGTTCTTTAGAGTTTATAAGTAAGCTAACACTTTCATCTATTATATTAAAATCAAAATAATACTCATCTTGTTCCATATCAAAGTATTTATGTACTCCTATATCTAGTTTTGAACTTATTGAATATTTATTTTTATCAGTTAGTTGTATATAAACTCTTTTGCTTTCATAATCTTGATGATGTAATGGTTCGATTTTTCCAGTAACTTTTATTTTTACACCATCAGCTGTATTGTTTAATTCTTTTATAAAATCAAGAATTGATTTATCTTCCAAAGAATATTTTATAAAGTCAATATCCATATCTCTAGTTGCACGACGCATATCTTTAGAAATATTATGCATTACAACTCCGCCTTTTACAGTTATATTTTTACTGTATTTGCTATTTCCAATTTTAAGTAAAACAATATCTTGTGCAACTTTTGGAATTGCATCATCTTCAGAATAACCTGCTGTTACATATTTATTTACTAATTCGTATATATTCATTAAAACACCTCGTCTTGTATTATTTCAAAAATTTTATCTCCGTTTACAAAGTATTGTAAATATTCTTCTATCTTTTGTGTATCTAATGAATTTGCTAATTTTCTATAATTAGATATTATTTCTTTATATAAATCATAACCAATTTGATTTTTATTTCTAGCCAAATCAATTAGCATTCTTTCTTTATCATAAATATTTATTTTTATTCCTTCATAATCAATCTGAGTTTTTCCTAAATTATATAGCTCATCTTTCATACGAATTTGTTTTATTTTTTTTGATGTAATTGATGTTCCATTTCTGCTTGTAGCTAAATACATTGTATTAGGAATAACATCTGTCAAATTGTGATAATAATAAGCTGAATAAGATGTAAATACTCCGTAAGGATATTTCTTCATTGTAACTGCTAAATAATGTACACTCGGAACATCTGAATATATTCCTTTTTCAATTTTATATACTTCACTATTTTTAACAGCTTTTTCTATTTGATATGCACTTTTATATTTTAATAATAATTCGTTATATGTATATATCATAATAAAAACCTCCATATATATTTTAAACTAATCACCACCACAAGTCAACAGTTTTGGTGGTGATTAGTTTAATTTTTTTGTTTTAATTATGACACTGAATAAATAATTTAAATTCAGTGCCATAGTTAAATTTTTATTATATTTTTAATCTATATTTCGTATTTTTACAGAAATTCCATCCTCTGTATGTATTACATTACGAGATATAGTTTTTCCTCTACTTTTATATACAT
>CALVSV010000156.1 GCA_944359595.1 uncultured Bacilli bacterium | reverse complement strand
TAATAATAAGGTAAGTTCAAAAAATATTGTTAAAGAACCTTTTACAGTTTTATTGATGGGTGTAGATTCAGAAAAAGATGGTCTTGATAAAAATGCAGCAGTTAATGGTGATTCATTAATGGTTATTACATTTAATCCTAATACATTAAACGCTACAGTATTATCAATACCAAGAGATACATATGTACCTATTGCATGTTTTAAAAATAAAAAGAAAAATAAAATAACACATGCTGCATGGCAAGGTGTAGACTGTATGAGTCAAACAATTGAAGACTTTACAGGTATTGATATAGATTACTATGTTAAAATGAATTTTAAAGGTGTTGTTGGACTAGTTGATAAATTAGGTGGTATCGAAGTAGATGTACCAATTAGTTTTTGTGAACAAGATAGTAATAGAGCATGGGGTGAAAATGAAATTTGTTTAGATAAAGGTGTACAAACATTAAATGGTGAACAAGCTCTTGCACTAGCTCGTCATAGAAAAACATTAAGTCGTGGAGATATAGATCGTGGACTTAATCAACAATTAGTTATAGAAGGAATGTTAAAAAAACTTTCAACTATAGATAGTATTGAAGACGTAAATGGTATATTGGATTCTATATCTAAAAATATGGATACAAATATTTCAACTGATCAAATATTGTCATTTTATAATGTTGGTAAAGATGTACTACTTAAGAGTACACATACTACTACAGATGATTTAATATCTATGGAACAATTATTTATTTCTGGTTATAGTAAAATGATATACGACCCAGATTTTGCATTGACTCTTTATAATTATGTACCATATGAAACTAGTATTGACGCGATAAGCAACGCTATGAAAGAAAATTTAGGACTTAAAGATGCTGAAATGATAAAAACATTTGATTTCTCTATAAATGAAGAATACGAAAAGAAAATAATTGGAGCAGATATGTCAGATAATATATCACAAGTTGAAGAAAGCACATCTAATAGTTTACCTAATTTTGTTGGTAAAACTAAAAGTTATGCAGAAAGTGTATTAAAATCATATAATTTTAAATATACATTTGAAGCAGTAAAAGAAGGAGATCCACTATATAAAGACAGTTATTCAGATGGTGAAATAATTTCACAAAGTGTAAAAGCTGGAACTGATCCAAGTAAAGTTAAAAATTTAGTTCTTAAATATATAGTTAAAGATGAAGAAGATGATAATGAAGATGCTTGTCCAAAAGGTACTGAAAATTCTAAGTGTTACCTACCAAATTTGATTGGTGAAACTAAAAGTTCTGTTGAAGAATGGTCAAGATCTTTACCAGTAAGTATAAAAATAACTTATAAAGATCTTGATGTAGATGATCCTGTATATGATGATACTTTAACTGGGACATTTGGTAAGATGAGTCATGAAGAAGGTACAAATTTAAGTAATATAACAAATCTTATTTTATATTATAAAAATACAGATACTACATCTAAAACATATACTGTAACATATATGTTAGATGGAACTATAACTCATGAAGTAACTTATGAAGAAGGAGACGTATTAGAAGAATATACTCCTACATGCGCTAGTGGAACTACATTTAGTGGTTGGGATATTAGTGCTGGTATTACAATAAATAAGAATTTAACTATTAATGGTACTTGTAAAAAGAACGAACAAGAAATAACTCCACCTGATGAAGGCGATGGTGATACAGAACCTTCCACACCTTCTGATGGTACAAATAATAATGAATAAAATAAGAGCAAAAGCTCTTATTTTATTATTATATTATATTTTTTAAACCAGTAATCAAATTCGTAAAGATAGGCAATTAATTGTGGTTTCATCATTAATTGACCGAACCATGGTAAGACATTATCATCACTACTATTTAATAATTCATAAATTTTATCAATATCAAAAACTTTATATAAAACACTATTCTTATCTTTTAAACATTCTCTAAGTAAATTACTTACAATATGTAAGTATTTAGGATTATGAGTTTTAGGATAAGGATTCTTTTTTCTTTTATCAATACTTTCAGGTAATACATCACTAAAAGCATCTCTTAATATATATTTTTCTTTTCCGTTATAGTATTTGTATGAAAATGGTAAATTCCATAAATAATCTATTAATTTTGTATCTGCAAAGGGAACTCTAGCTTCCAATGTTGAATACATAGTCATTCTATCTTTTCTATCTAAAAGAGTTGTCATAAAATGTGTCATATTAATATAAAATAATCGTTTATATTTATCTTTTCTATCACTTTTAGTTAATTCCTTTATAGTTTTACTATATTCTTTTTGAGCTATCCTTTTTAAATTAATTTTTCTTCGATATTTTTTATTTAATAAACTTTGTCTATAATCTAAATTGTTGATCCATGGAAAAGAATATCTATCATTTAATTCATTGCGATAAAACCATGGATATCCTCCAAATATTTCATCAGCACATTCACCACTTAAAATAACTTTATAGTCCTTGCTAATCTCTTTTGAAAACCATAATAATGATGAATCAATATCACTCATGCCAGGATAATCTCTTGCATCTACTGCATCTTTTAAATAGGAAGCTAATTCTTCTTGTGTTATTACTTTATATATATGATTAGTATTATATCTTTTGCTCATTTCTTCGATAAATTTTTTATCTTGTTCAACAGTAAAGTCAGTCTTTTTAAAATATTTATCATTATCTACATAATCTATAGAATATGTTGTAAGTTTTTTATCTAAGTTTTTAGCTACAATAGCTGTTATAATAGATGAATCTATTCCGCCACTTAGTAAACAAGCTATTGGTACATCACTTATCATTTGTCTTTTAATAGACTCTGTTAATAACTGTTTTATTTTATCTCTTGCCACCTCATATGTATCATTACACTTACTTGTTTTAACATTATAATATCTTTTAACTATATATTTATTTTTTTTATAAATCATGTAATGTCCAGGTCTAAGTTCGTTTATCCCCTTAAATATACCACTACCCAATTTCTTTGAGGGACCTAAGCTTAAAATTTCACCTAATTCTTTTTTTGTAATAATTGGCTTAATTAATTTAGATTTTAATATAGCCTTAATTGTAGATGAAAAAATAAAATCATTTTTATATTTTAAATAATATAATGGTTTAATACCATATCTATCTCTAGCTATAAATAATTCGTTACTATTTTTATCATATACTGCAAAAGCAAATATTCCCTCTATTACATCTAAACATTTCTCTTTATATTCAATAAAACATTTAAGTAAAACTTCAGTATCACACTTAGTATTAAATTTATATCCTTTCTTTAAAAGATCTTTTTTTATTTCAGGTGCATTATATATTTCTCCATTATATATAATACAATAAGATCCATCACACATTGGTTGATTACCATTTTCAATATCTATAATTGCAAGTCTTTTATGTCCTAGCATTATATTGCTTCTTAAATAATAACCTGTATTATCATTTCCTCTATTTGACATACTATCAAGCATATCTATAAAAAGATCTTTATCCTTCAATATATTTTTTTTGTTATTTGACCAACCTAAAATTCCACACATATACTCATCACCATAGTATAATATGTGGAATTAAATTAATATGTTAATCATTTAAAGCTTTATGTACTATCTTTATAGCAGATTTTTTAGAAAGCGTTGCGCAAACAAACAGATTTTTATGACAAAATATACCATCCGTAATACCGCTAACTAAAGAGAATTGACTACCTCTAAGTCCAGCCCATTCTTTTTTCAATTTTTTTCTAAGTGTATTATCATCGATAGATTTTGGTAAAGTATTTATCATATACCCTTTTCTATTAGATTTATATATTACAAAATATATATCACTTGCTTTTTTATTTTTGGAACTTAATATATGTTCTTTATATGGAATATATTCATCTAAAATAAGCATATGATCATGACTTTCTTCTATTTTTTTATCTATAATATTTTTTGATTTAGCCATACATATTGCTTTTTTTAAGATTCTATCAAATATTATTTTAGCTATACTACAAGCTTCTATAAATTTTATATCGTTATCTATCACTTCATCATAAAATGGATTAAATAAAGATATAATGCTAGATATATCTAATATATTATATAATTTAAAATCATAAAACACACCATTATCTATTGCATCTATTCCTTTAACCAATATATTATCTATATAATTAAATATATAATTTATATCTTTATTATAATATTTTTTAATTATATCTTTACCATATTCCATCCATAATAATCCAAAAGATGCATACAATATATTTTCATCACGCTTTTTATTATTTTGTATATGATGATGATCAAATTTACCACCACCTATATCATAATATATTTTACCATCATCTTTTTCTTTAGTTTCATAAGTTCTATATACGTATACATCGCCTAAAACATATTCTAATAAAACTGTAGAAAATATATCATCAGCATGAAACTTACCAGAATGTGTAACAGCGTTTGCATATAACTCATCAACAATTTTGATCATACATTTCTACTTCCCATTCTATTTTCTATTTGACAACGTTGTGTAAGCGCTAAACATATGAATAAATTAAGACAAAAGCTACCCCCATAACTTAAAAATGGTAATGGGACACCTGTCATAGGGCCTAATCCTAATACACCAACTAAATTTATTAATATATGAGAAAACAAGTATGCAGCTACACCATAAGATATTATTGAATTTTTCAAATTAATACTTTTTCGAGCTATCCACAAAATTCTTACTATTAAAATTAAATATGCAATAATTACAACTACTCCTACGATTGATCCAAGTTCTTCTACAACTATTGGAAATATAAAATCGGTATGCGCTTCTGGTAAATATAAATATTTTTGAGTACTATTCCCTGGTCCAACGCCGAACAATCCACCACTATTTATAGCAATATATCCATTACACACTTGATAACCAGTACTTTGTGTATATCTTTCACACGGATTTTGAAAATTAAATCTTTCCATTTGTGTTTTGGTAAAAATTTTGTCTCCAAAACTTATTATCAATATAATAGATAATGTAAGTACTCCTAACATAAGTAAAAACATTCTAAACTTATAATTTTTTTTAATTGGTAATGAAAAAAATATAAATAATGATATTAATGCAATAATTATTGCAGTTCCTAAATCTGGTTGTAAAAAGATTAGCACAAACATTAGAAAAGCTATTATAAGAGGTATAATAAGTTTTTTCTTATTATCTAACTCTTTAATATTAGATTGGTAAAAACACGCCATATAAAGTATTAATGCTGTTTTAGCAAATTCACTAGGTTGTAATGAGAATGGTCCAATATAATACCAGCTAGTTGCATTATTAGTAGCTTTACCATAAATTAATAAACCAACTAACAGTGCGAAAATCACTATTAAAGCAATAAAAGAAAATAGTTTATAATACTTTGTTGGTATATGTATAATAGTTATAAATGCAACTAGACCAACACTAATAAATAATGCTTGTTTTATAAAGAAATTATATGGGCTTTTATTATACTCTGCAACCGATACTATAGAAGAAGAAGATAAAACCATCATTAGTCCAAACGCTGCAAATAAAAGCATAAAAATCAATAATGGTTTATCTATTTTTGACCATATTTTATTCATCAATAGTTACCCCCACTAGATAATAACATATCATTTATATGTTCTTTTAATGCATTTTTATCTTCTTCCATAATCTCACTATTATCAATTATATTATCTGAATCAATTTCTGGTAAACTATTATTATTTATATATCCATCACTATCTATTCCAATATCTCCATCATCAAAATGAATACCAATAAATAATTCAGATGATCCCGAATTATTATTAAGTGCATCACTAGTTGTACCATCTATAGTAAATAATGTATTACCACGATCATCTACTGCGCTAATCTCTATATTCTTTTTTTCTAAACCAAGTTTTTTATAATCACCAGATCTACTAATAGATATATTACCATCTATATTATAATTTAATATATTACCAGTAATATTTATATCATTAGTTAATTCTTCTTTTAATAAATATAAGTATACATCTTCTCCACTAGATATTTTAATACCACTTTTATTATCATAATCATAAATAGTAAATACTATATTATTTTCATTACTATTATTTATATATTGTATATCTTGTTTAACAAACACTTCATTTGATTCATATATACTATATATATAATAACCATTGTTACCTTCAAAAATTTTAGAAACACTATCTATATTATTAATTATATGATTATAATTTCCTTCTTTTTTTGATAGTTCAGATCTAAAATCATTTAAAAATTTTCTAATATCATTATTATTAAATTTAAATGAATATTTATTTAAAGTAGCTTCATTATTATTTATAATATCAGTCGCGATAGATTCACTAAATTTTTCATTACTTAAAGTTTTTAATACTGTTGTTATTAAAGACATTTTAACATTCTTATCAAACGTATTACTTTTAAATAGTGCATAAAACTTACTATCTAAAGAATAATAATTTTTAAATACATTATTAATTGTATAATATAATTTATTATTTTGATTAAATAATGTAAAGCCTAAACTTTTTCTTTTATTAAGATCTGAAATATCAAATTTTAAATAATTCTTTTTCTTGTTATTATCTTCTTGATATGTTGTATCTACAATAATATCCATATTATATTTAACGCTTTCAATATGTGTTCTATATGAAGTAGAAATAATAGGTTCACTAGTCAATTTTTGATATATACTACTTTCAATAGGCTGTGTACCATTTATTTGATATAAATATTTAATCATTTTAAATTTAGGACTATTTATAAAAAGATATGTAACATATCCTAATCCAACAAGTATTAAAAATATAATAAATTTACATATTCGTCTTCTTTTTATGTATTTTTTTGTTTTCATTATAATCACCCTAATATTCCTATAATAATTTTATCATACAATAAAAAAAATATAAATATATTTCAATTTATATTTTACAAATTATTTTTTATTATGTTTTAATAAATCTCTAATTTCTTCTAACAATTTAACTTGTTCATCTTTTACGACAACTTCCTCTTCTTCTTTTTTCTTACTTAATTTATTTATAATTTTAATTAATATGAAAATACAACCAGCAACAATTAAAAAGTCAATAACATTTTGTATAAATAAACCATATTGAATATTAGCGCTTCCAACCTTAATTGATAAAGAAGAAAAGTCAAGACCACCAATTATAATTCCAATAAGTGGCATTAATATATCGTTTACAATAGATGATACAATTTTTCCAAATGCAGATCCTATTATAACACCAACAGCAAGATCTATTACATTACCTCTTGATATAAATTGTTTAAATTCTTTTAATGTAGAATTTCCTTTTTTTAAAATATCTTTTTTAACCATATTACCACCTCATCTATAGAATTATCATAATTTATTAAAAACTACAATAAGAAAGCAACATTATAAGGATAAACACATAAATTAATTAATGTTATTTCAATACATTATTTAATAGTAGTTAATTTTTCTTGTGATACAGCATTAAGTTTTAAATCTGCATAAAAGCCATTTTTCTTAGCATAATATGCAGCGCATCCGATCATAGCTGCATTATCTGTACAATACTTTATATCTGGTATAAGTAATTCTACATCTATTTTTTCACATTCTTCTTTTAATCTCTTTCTAAGAAAGGAATTGGCGCTTACTCCACCAGCAACAATCAACTGTTTTAAATTGTACTTTTTTAAAGCTTTAATAGTCTTTTTTACTATTATATTAATAGCCACTTCTTGAAAAGAGCAAGCTAAATCTTCTTTTCTAATTATATTTTTTCTTTGATGTTCATTGTGCACTAGATTAATAGTTGCGCTTTTTAATCCACTAAAACTAAAATTAAATGTATTATCATCCATTGGTGTAGGTAAATCATATGTATGTTTTCCTTTTTTTGCTATTTCATCTATTTTTGGACCACCTGGATATGGTAAACCAATTATTCTAGCAACTTTATCATATGCTTCCCCTACTGCATCATCAACAGTTCCACCTAAATATTCGAAATCATAATCTTTTTTCATTTTAATTATATCTGTATGACCACCACTTACAACTAGGGCAATCAAAGGAAATTTAAATTCTCCTACTAACCTATTAGCGTATATATGACCTGCAATATGATGTACTTTAATCAATGGTTTATTATATATAAAAGATAATGTTTTAGCAAACTGAACTCCTATAAGAAGTGACCCTAATAAACCAGGACCATAAGTTACAGCTATACTTGTTATATCATTTATTGTCATATTTGCTTTCTTTAATAATTCTTCATAAATAATAGTAATATTTTCAACATGATTTCTTGATGCGACTTCAGGAATTACACCACCATATTTTTTGTGTATATCTATTTGTGATAACGTTACTGTAGCTATTTCAATATGTCCATTTTTAATAATACTCATACTAGTTTCATCACAACTTGATTCTATAGCTAAAATTATTTCATCCATACTATTACCTCCAACAAACATACTTATTGTACTACATTATTTATAATTTGTAAAATAAAAGGATTGTAACAAAATTATTACAATTCATTTATTTCCTTTATTTCTTTAATATTTTCATTATCTATATATTTAATATTAATTGTATCACCATTTTTTATAAATGGTAATCCATTTTTATCTATTTTAATATTAGCGCTATATTTATTTCCATCACTATCTTCTATATAATATATTGTACTATTATTTATTACAGCGCTTGAAATATAGCCTACTGTTATTTCTTTTTCAATAGGTTTTACATCTTCTTCTGGATCTATATCTACGTTTGCCAAATAATTTTTAATTGCTTCATCTATACCCTTACTAGCTTCAGTTACAACAACTTTTTGATAATCTTTGACATCGATAAGCCCATACATTTTAACAAGACCAGCATTATCTTTTAAAGATACTAAATATGTAGGGTTACCATTTAAATTTATTAATAATGGAAATGTTGATTTATAATTCATTTGTTGAACTTGACCTTGAGCACTATTCATAGCTGAATATTCTTCGGCACCACTAACTTTATAGTATGATGTTTCTTTAGTTCTAAGATTAGTTAATACAAATCCTAAATTAGATTCATCCGATGCTACTGAAGTGATACCTGTATACATATATACATCATCATTTTGTATAGTATAATTATATCCTCTTGTTGTAACTACTACATTTTTTTGTCCAAATATTGAATTAAAAAATCCTTGATTATATTTTCCCCAGTCATCAATTTGTTGCATAATAAGATCTGCTGGATAAACATGATCTATCCACTTAGGTATATCCTTAGTATATTTTTTAGAGTCACCTGTTATTGGATCAACTATAATTACACCTTTAACATCTTTTAACATTTCAACACCTTTATATTTTAATATTGGAACTATATAATATGGGTTCCCTTCATTATCTATTTCAAATGAATATTGTCCAAATATTTCAGTTGGATATTTAAATCTTAAATGTCTATATAAATCTTTATTAAATATTGCAGATGGAACATACTTCATACCTTTATCAAGTTTTACTAAATTAGCTTCCCCATCCACAGAATTAACTGTTATATATCCAGTTATTCCCTTTTTACTATTAGTAATTGTTTTTATTATATTAGCGTATTCTAGTGGTGTTACCCTTAATATTTCATCATTATAATTAATTTGTGTATATAAATTAGACACACTAAATTGTGATACCATATCACTCATTTCACCCATAACTCTATCTCCTAATTTTTGGCTTGATTCTTTATCTAGTAATGGTAAATGACTAGTATCAACTTTTTGTATATCTTCATTAAAAGATGCATCTTCATTTATACTAATTCTATTTTTGTATAGTTTTGAATTAAATAGTGGACTATAAAATATATTAACTAAAATAATTAATATGATACATATTGGTATAATATAAAATATTTTTTGTTTTTTTATCATATCATTAACAGATATATTATATACTTTTGTATCAAAAAAATTAAACATCCCAGTTATTATATATGTAATAAACATAAATAATATAAATATATAAAATGACATAGATGTTGGATTAATTGGAGGTAATACAAAATAATAATAAATAAATCCAACTAATAACGTAATAATTATTCTTAATATATATTTCTTCATATTCTCACCTATCTTCTTCTATTTGAAGAACGTCTAATAAACTTTTCTTCTTTTAAATCCATAATTCTTTTCTTTAATTCTTTACTTATTAAATACATTCTATTTTCAAGAGAATGATACTCATCCAAATCAAGATATTTAGCATATTTATTTTTTAATAAAGATCTAAATAGTTCTACTTCACCTAATAACTGTTCCATTTTTGATCCGTCGTCATCATCATCTGATGCAATTTCTGTAATTTTTACAAAAATCATATTATATTTTTTATCTATTTTTTTATTTATTAAAAATTTTATTAGGGCTTTATCTGCTATTCTTGCATTTGAAACACGTACTGTATTTTTTTTCTTTACTATGTTCTTAGGTTTTATATCAAATCCATCTATAGTCTTATTGAGATCTTTACTTGTTTTACTTTCAGAAATCTTTATAACTTTATATTTATTCATAATTTGTATCCTCCAATAGATCAGGTCTTTTTTTCTTTGTATTTTTTATTTGTTCTTCAATGCGATACTTCTTAATATTTTCATGATGTCCAGATAGTAAAACACTTGGTACTTCCATTCCCCTATATATTCTCGGTTTAGTATATGTTGGATAATCTAGTAAATTGTTATTAAATGAATCATTTTCATAACTTTCAGAGTTTATTACACCATCTATTAATCTAGTTATAGAATCTATTACTATCATTGCAGGGATTTCTCCACCAGTTAATATATAATCTCCCACACTTAACTCTATATCCACAATACTTAATATTCTTTCATCAAAACCTTCATAATGACCACAAATAAGTATTATATGTTCATAATCTAAAAACTTTTGCGCCATTTTTTGATTATATGTTTTTCCTTGTGGACTCAACATAATTACTACACTGTTTTCACTCTTTAAATTATCGACAGCCCGAAATATTGGATCACACATTAATACCATGCCAGCTCCTCCACCATACGGTGTATCATCTACTTGTTTATTATTATATGTCGAATAATCCCTAATATTATGTATATTTATATTTACTTTATTTTTTTCTATAGCTCTTTTTATAATTGAACTATTTATAATCTCAGTAAACATATCAGGAAAAAGTGTAAGCACATCTATCTTCATTATATTAAGCCCTCCATATACTTAATATACACTTTATTTTGTGATAAATCAATCTTTTCTATAAAATCTTTATTATTTGGAATATATTTTTTTTCATCATTAGTCTTAACAATAATTATAGGATTATTTTTTATATTTTCAACACTTTCTATAACTCCTATATTTTTATTGTTATATATAACATTCATACCTATTAAATCTTCATCTAAATAAGATATTTTATTCAAATATTTTCTATCTATATATACTTTTTTATTAATAATATTTAAAACATCATTAATATTATTATAATCTTTAAATTTAATCATATCATATATTTTATGCACTCTATATGATTCAATTACATAATTATTATCATTTATAATTAATTCATTATTTTTATTAAATGCAATAGTTTTATATTTAAAGTTAGAAATTATTCTAACCTCACCCTTAATACCATGAGTGCTAACAATTTTACCAATATATATTTTATCCATAATATCCCTACTTACTAATTTCATATAATATAATTGAAGTAGCAACTCCAACATTTAAACTTTCACAATTTTCATTCATTTTTATATATAAAAACTCATCACACATAGACTTAGAAAATTCACTAATACCATTGCCTTCATTACCCATTATAATAGCAAAATGACTATTTAATTTAATATTTCTAATATTTTTACCACCAGACACATCGGTACCATATATCTTATATCTTCCTTGTTTAAGTAATGGTATAAACATTTTTAAATCTCTTCTTAAGATATTTATATCAAAAATCATTCCTTGTGTAGCTCTTAAAACTTTAGTATTATATAAATCTACACACGTATTAGATAAAATGATACTATCCATATTAAATGCAACCGCACTTCTTATTATTGTACCTAAATTACCAGGATCTTGTATTCCATCTAAAATAAGTATTTTTTCACCAAACTTAGAATCAGTTGGTATTTTACAAATTCCCATCATACTAGGAGGAGTATCTAATCTAGATATCTTTTTCATTACTTTATTTGATACTATAATAGTATCAACATCAATTGGTAATACAGTCCCTTCAAGTAATATTAAAGTTTTTAATAAACCCCTTTTATTAGCGCAAGATATCAAGTTTAATCCTTCTACTAAAAACAAACCACTTTTTTCTCTATATTTTTTATCATGCAATTTATTAATTTCTTTAATTTTTTTATTATCAGCAGATTCTATATACATTATATCACTCCCCTTTTAACTTTCTTTTTTGATTTTTATAATCTGGAACATAACAACTTAGAAGATTCCAAAATTCTTTTTGATGATTAGCATGAGTAAAATGAACTAATTCGTGATATATAACATAATCTATAGTAGGTATATCATATTTTATCAATTCAGAATTTAATGTTATAGTATTATTTTTTCTATTACATACTCCCCATCTAGTTTTCATTTTCCTAATTCTAAGAGAAATATTCTTAGGTAATATTTCTTTAGTATTAACAATACATTTTTTTAATTCGCATAAGAATATTTCTTTTGTTTTTACATTTATCCAATTGTTAAGCATATTATTATCTTTACAAATTATTTTATCTTTTTCTATATAAACATTATTTGTAGAATTATATATAATATCATATTTTTTACCCATATAATAAAAATCTTTACTTTTTTCATTCTTATTTTTTATTTTATCTATCATATTACATATTCCATCATAATTATTATTAATAAATTTTTGAATTTCCCCATTAGTAGTAAAATAATTAGTAGTAATATATATATTCATATCATCTTTAACTCTTAAATACATATTTTTAATATTCTTTTTATGAATAATAATTTGATAATTTTCACCATTATAATTAAACATATGCATCCCTTCTTTAATACAAATTAATTGTATAACATTATATTAATTTAAGCAATAAAAAATACTTAGGTTTTTAAATTCCTAAGTATTTTTATTATCAATAAATCTTATATATTTATTATCATTTTTTCTAAACACTATATTATCACCATGTCCTGGATATATATTAATGTTATCATAATTTTCATTAAATTTTTTTAAATTATGAATCATCATATTATAATCTCCACCCATCAAGTCACATCTACCAATAGTATCTTTAAAAATGAAATCACCCGTAAACATAGCATTATCTTCATAGAAGTAAAATGAGACAAGATCTTCTTTATGCCCTCTACTATCAATAATTTTAAATTTAAAATTTTCTATTTCATAAATTTTATCATCATTAATATATTTAGAGTAATCATAAACATCAACATCATATTCCTTTTTGCATTCATCAAGTGCGCCAATATGATCAAAGTGATAATGTGTAACAAATATAGCAACAACATTAAATTTATTATAATTTATAAAATTTTTAATTTTGTTAAATTGATCACCAGGATCTATTATTATACAATTATTATCTTTACTAACTATATAACAGTTTTCTTCTAATGTTCCAACTACTAATCTATCTATTTTCATTTTTAAGCATTTCCTCATAATTTTGTCTCATAGTATATATATCTTTACAACTCATAAATAATAATACTGCATTTTTATGTTTTAATAACTTATCTATTGAATCGTCATCAATTCCTTCACCATTTTCAAGTAAATTTATAATTAAATCAGAAGTTATTCCTGGATGTTCACTTGCAAGTTCTCTATCACAAGTAATTGGTGTAACATATGCTTTATCTGCAAGATTTAATGCATCAGCAAAATCTTTATATAATTCTTTTGTTCTAGTATAAGTATTTGGCTTTAATATAGCGACTATTTCTTTATTAGGATATTTTTGTCTTGCACTTTTAATAGTTGCAGCTACTTCAGTAGGATGATGTGCATAATCATCAACGGTTACAATATCACCTATAATAGTTTCTTGAAATCTTCTTTTAGCTCCTTTAAATGTCTTTAATTCTTTATTAATAATATCACTAGATAGTCCTAATAATCTACTTACAGCTATTACAGCAAGTGAATTAAGTATCATGTGTTCGCCAAGCAACGGTAAATCAAAATGTCCATAAAATTCATTATTTATATATACATCAAATTCTGAACCATCAGTTTTAAGATTTAAATTTTTACATACTATATCATTATTTTCGTTAAAACCATAAAAAAGCACTTTATTATATTTTAAATCTCTAACATCAGAACTATCTCCATATGCAATAACATAATCTTTTGTTTGATTTATAAATGATTGAAATGCACTTTTATAATCATCAAAATCTTTATAATAATCAGGATGATCAAAGTCAATATTAGTAATTATCGTATATGTTGGATGATAATTTAAAAAATGTCTATAATATTCACATGCTTCAATAAAAAACAATTCACTTTTTTTATTAGCGCACCCAGTTCCATCACCAATTATATAACTACAACCTAATGTATCTGAGAAAGCATGCGCTAAAAGCGCTGTAGTAGTGGTTTTCCCGTGACATCCACTAATCGCAACTGTTTTATATTTATCGGTAAGTTCTCCTAGCAATTCAAAATATTCATATATTTTACAGCCAATATTTTTAGCATTAACAATCTCTTTGTGCGTATTTCTAACAGCAGAACTTCTAACTACAATATAATCACTAGTAATTTCTGGTGTTTCATAAAATATTTGTATTCCTCTTTTATTAAGTTCAATCATAGTATAACTATCGTGTTTATTATCATCATAACCAATTACATAATTACCTAAATCATGTAATACTTGAGCAAGACTACTCATACCAGATCCTTTTATACCAACAAAATAATATTTTTTCATATTAATCACTTCCCAAACATAATTATACACTCAAATTTATAATTTGTGTATATATTTTATATATTTTCAATCAGTTTATCAAGTCCTATTTTTCTTGATCCCTTAATATAATAAATATATTT
>CALVSV010000155.1 GCA_944359595.1 uncultured Bacilli bacterium | reverse complement strand
AATCCTTTATTTTTCATACTAACCATGACTCCTTTATTTTTATAAAATAAGCAAAGGTTGGTAAGCATAACCTCCACCCGCGAACATATGTTCGCGAGAGGGCTTATTTTATATTTTTGGTACAAGTATACCCTACATTTAAATATTATCATTTTTATATATTTTTTACAATATAATATTAATTATTTGTTGATTATTATAATAAAAGTGGTAAAATTATTATTAGTTTTAAGGAGTAATTGTTTATGAACTTATTTAAATATAATTATAATAATAAAAGATATCATACATTAGATTATGAATATAACAAAGAATTTGGTTGTAAAATAGCTAAAATAAGCTTAAATGGAGGTTTTACTTGCCCTAATATCGATGGTATGGTTGGATATGGTGGATGTATATATTGTTCTAAGCTAGGTAGTGGGGATTTTGCTGGTAATAAAGAACAAAATTTAGTAGAACAATTTTATGATATTAAGAAAAATATTGATAAGAAATGGAAAAATTGTAAATATATTGGTTATTTTCAAGCAAATACTAATACTTATGCACCATTAAATATATTAAAAGAAAAATATGAGTCTATACTTAATATAAAAGATGTGGTGGGATTATCTATTTCTACTAGACCCGATTCTATTAGTGATGAGGTTTTGGATTATTTAGAAGAATTAAATAAAAAATGTTATCTAACTATAGAATTAGGATTACAGACAATACATGATAAAACATCAAAACTTATAAATAGATGCCACGATTTAAAATGTTTTGATGATATGGTTAAAAAACTAAAAAAAAGAAATATAAGAGTTGTTGCCCATATAATAAATGGACTTCCATATGAAACAAAAGATATGATGATTGAAACTGCTAAACATTTAAATGATATAAAAATTGATGGTATAAAAATTCATATGTTACATATACTTCGTGATACTGCTATGGAAAAACTATATTTAAAAGAAAAATTTCATGTACTTACTAAAGAAGAATATGTTGATATAGTTTGTGATCAATTAGAGTATTTACATGAAGATATAGTTATTCATAGATTGACAGGAGATCCTAATATTGATGATTTAGTAGAGCCTAAATGGTTAACTAAAAAATTTGTAATTTTAAACGATATAGATAAAGAATTAAGAAGAAGAAATAGTTTTCAAGGATTTAATAGAAGTATACTTAATAAAGAAAGAGCTATAATAGATAAATTTGTTAAATATAATGATATAGTAGTTGATGCAACTGTTGGTAATGGATACGATATATTAAATTTATCTAATTATGTTAAGGCTGGATACTTATTTGGTTTTGATATACAAGATATAGCTATTAATAATACTAAAAAATTATTAGATTATAATAATATTACTAATTATAAATTATTTAATGTAGGTCATGAAAATATTTATAATATATTAAAAGATTATAATAAAAAAATTAGTTTAATAATATTTAATTTAGGTTATTTACCAGGTGGTAATAAAAATATTACAACTAATTTTAATACAACTATTAAAGCTATTGATGATAGCTTAAAACTACTTAATAATAAGGGTATGATTTTAATAGTTGTATATCCAGGTCATGATGCTGGAAAAAAAGAAAGTGATGAATTAAAACTATATTTAAATAATATTAATAATAAATATAAAATAAATTACTATTATAATACTGATAATGTTATTGCTCCATACTTAATTAGTATTCAGCAATAACATATGGATTTGAAGAAGAACCATTACCAGATTTAATAGTCACACTTGATTTTAAATTTATTACTGGCAGTGCCGCTACACTCCCATAATAATTATATGTATATGTTAGTGTTCCTCTATTATTAACATAAAATGTATGTGTACGTATATCATCAAAAACGAATGGAGATGATACCCAAAAATATTTATAATGGTTTAAATAGTAATATAAATTAGGTGTATCATATTTTGCTCCAGCAAATACTGCTTCATCAGCTGATAATAAACCTATTTTTAAATCGTACTCTCCCCCGTAAGTATTAGTCGTTTCTGGACAAATAAATGTTGGGTTTGGACTATCGTTAACTAATCTACTATAAGCACCATAATATAGGGCTGTTTTAGAATTTATTGAATAATATTTTCCAAATGATGTGTCGTTACAATACCTAGTACTAGCTATTAGATGGTCATATGAACTAATATTTTCATCATACCAATTATCTAAATATGTTTTAATCGTTGATGGCGTTCCATCTCCTGCGTTTGGAGCACTATTATCATATGTATATCCTACGTATTTTGCATCATTATATGATTGACTAAACATGGTATTAACATATGTATCTTGTCTATCTAATATTAATCTAATTGTATTGTCTCCATTTACTCTAACTATCCTCCATAAATACTCTGAATTATTAAATTTAACATAATTATTAGTAATTACTCCTCTAAAATAGTATGTATCACCATCTTCATCTTTACCCGTATATAATCCTGATTCAACAGTAGCATTACTTTTTTTTACTTCTGTATCTTCAGTTAATGTATCATAATATTCTTGTGATACCGCGACTTTACTAAAATCTGGTTCATCATTTAATATATTATTATTATTTTTAATAGTATCCAATAGTAGATCATAACCCTTTTTTTGAGTACCAGTAATAGTTATTTTATAATTCATTTTTCTACTTATTGTATAGTTTTGATCATCTCCATTTTCACTTATCCACATATATAATATATAATTAAATTTTTGATTTGGTTTAATTTTTATATTTTTAGTTAATAATATTTTATTATTATGTATATTTCTAAAATTACCATGAGTTATTTCACCATTATCATTATAAAGTGCCCATTTAAAATCTAAATTTACTAACTCTTCATCTATTCTAATATTAGTTATACTTATATCACTATATAATGTACTGGTTCCTGTATTTTCCATACTAAAAGAGACTTTGCTTGCTTTTTCTTCCATTTCTTCATCTTTTATTGGAATTAAATTACCTACAGTTATAGTATCATTGTTATCGCTGTAAACTAATTTTGATAATTCTGTTGTAATACTAATATTTTTACTTTCATCTATAGCAATAAAATAAGCTAAAGTAGAACATAATAATAAAACTATTATTGATAATATATGTATTATTATATATTTACTATTATTAATTTTTTGTTTACCTTTAATACTATTTTTTTTTTTATTTTTTCTTTTAGCCATAAAAAACTCCTCCATAACGTAAAAATAGTTATATTACCATATATAATAATATCATAAAATTGTGTTCTTTTGTAATACATTTATAATATTTTTTAAAATATTTACAAATTATAATGTGAAAACTAATATTAAATGTTATAATACTTTATGAGGATAAGGTGATTAAATGAAGGATGCATATAAAAAAGATATTAATGAAATTATTAAAGAATTAAATTTAAGTAAGGGTGGCTTAAGTACAAAAGAAGTAAAACATTTATTACATACAAAGGGTAAAAATGTATTAATTGAAAAAAATAAAAAAACTAAATTTCAAATATTTTTAGATCAATTTAAAAATATAATGATTATATTATTATTAATTGTTGGAATATTATCTTTAATATATTCGATAGTAAGTAATAGTGATTACTTAGAACCAATTGTAATATTAGGTACTACAATTGTTAATTGTATAATGGGATTTTTACAAGAATCTAAAGCAGAAGATGCTATAGGGAAATTAAAAAAATATAAAGCTAGCTATGTTACTGTTAAAAGAAATGGTAAGTTTAAAGATATTGATTCAAAAAACTTAGTAGTTGGTGATTATATCATTTTAGAATCTGGTGACAAAATTCCTGCGGATGCAAGAGTTGTAGAAAGCTATTTTGGTAAAGTCGATGAATCTATTCTAACAGGTGAAAGTCTTAATGTAGATAAAACTAAAGATGTTATTGATAAAGATGTAACCATTGCTGAAAGATATAATATGGTGTATTCTGGAACAATATTAGTTTCTGGTAAGATTGAAGCTATTGTCGTCGCAACAGGAATGGATACAGAACTTGGTAAAATAGCATCAGTAATGGATACTAAAGAAGAACCTATTACGCCACTACAAATGAAAGTAAAAAAAGTTAGTAGATTTATTACAATAGTTGCATGTATATTAATTGCTTTGGTTCTTATTTATGGAATAATAAATAATTATACAACTTTAAATTTGATAATGTTATGTATTTCAATGATAGTTGCAAGCGTACCAGAATGTTTACCTATAGCTATTACTGCTACATTATCTATTGGTGTAAGTCAAATGGCTAAGAAAAAATCAATTGTAAGAAATTTAGCCGCAATAGAAACATTAGGAGCAACAGAAGTGATTTGTACTGATAAAACGGGTACTCTTACAGAAAATAAAATGAAAGTAGATAAATTATATGATTATAATGGTGAAATAAATTCAATTGATAATAAAAAGTTTATTGATATAATTAATTTTTGTAATACAGCTTCATTAGATGATGATAATAAATATATTGGTGATGCAGTTGATGTAGCACTAAAAGAATATTTAAAAGATAATAAAATAAAGGTAAGTAAAGGTAAAAAAATTATTGAACTACCCTTTGATTCAAATAGAAAGATGATGAGTGTTGTTTATAATGTTAATGAAGAAAAAATAATATATTCAAAAGGAAGCTTTGAATCTGTTATTTCTAGATGTAAAAAAATATTAATAGATGATAAAATAATTAATATAACAAAAAAACATATTGATAGTTTTAAAAATATTGAAAATGAAATGTCTAATAATGCATTAAAAGTTTTAGCTTTTGCATATAAACCAATAACTAAAAATATAAAAAATGAAAAAGATTATATTGATGAAGAAAAAGACTTGATATTAGTTGGATTATCTGGTTTAAAAGATCCAGTAAGAAAAAATATTAAAGAATCTATAAAGTCTTGTTTAAGTGCTAATATAAGACCAATAATGTTAACAGGTGATAACTTACCTACAGCTTGCGCTATAGCTAAAGAAGTAGGAATATGTTCATCAGATGATGAATGTATAAATGCAACAGAATTAAATGGTTTAACTGAAAAAGAATTAATTAAATATATTAATAAATATTCTGTTTTTGCTAGAGTAAGCCCTGAAAATAAACTCCAAATTGTAAAAGCACTTCAAAAGCAAGGTAAAGTTGTAGCTATGACTGGTGATGGGGTTAACGATGCTCCAGCTATAAAGCTCGCTAATGTTGGTATAGGTATGGGAAAAAGTGGCACAGATGTAACAAAAGATGTGTCTGACATACTTTTATTAGATGATAGTTTTAACACTATTACTACTGCTGTATCAGAAGGTAGAAGAATATATGATAATGTAATAACAAATATATTATATAATCTTTCTAGTAACTTTACTGAAATATGTATCATTATATTTGGTATGTTAACTGGTAATACTATAATTTCAGCAATACATGTATTGTATATAGATTTAGTTGCAGATACAGTACCATCTATTACATTAGCGTTTGAAGGCGCATCTAAGGATGTTATGAATAGAAAGCCAAACGGATTAAATAAACGAATATTTACAAAATTTTTCAGTGCTTTCTTAATAATGTCTGTAATACTTGAAACAGCAATAAGCTTATTTATTTATTATTGTTTTATAGATATGGGAGAACCTCTTGCACAAACCCTAGCTTTATTAAGTATAATAATTAATGAATTTGTATTTGCATACAATTGTCGATCATTAAAAGAACTAATCTATAAAAGGGGTATATTTAGTAATAAATATATGAATATAGGTATATTTATATTATTACTTGTTCAACTATTAGTATTTTTTACACCTATTGGTAAAATATTTGGTTTAACAACTATTACAATATCACAATTTATATTTGTTATATTAGTAAATATAATATCATATGTAATAATAGAGTTATTAAAACCATTAACTGTTAAATTATTTGAAGATAAATAAAAGCATTGACTAACGCCAATGCTTTTATTAATTAGTTACAACATACGGATTGTCAATAGTACCATTACCTAAAGAATATAATATATCTGATCTTAAGTTAATAATAGGTATAACATCATAATCTGCATAATATACATAGCTATATCCTAAAGTACCATAATTATCTACAACAACTTCACGAGCATAATCACCACTAAAAGAATAAGGTGACCCTAGCCAATAATAATCTGTTTTTTTCTTATATTAATTTTCATTATGATAACCTCTTTTACCCCCTGCAAAAACCGCTTCATCTGCGGATAATAATCCTATTTTTAGATCATATTCTCCCCCATATGAATTTGTAGTGTTTGGACATATAAATTGTGGTGTTTTATTTATATTAAGTCTTCCTTCCATTCCATAATATATAATATTATCCGATACACTGAAAACAGATGTATCATTGCAATACCTAGTACTAGCTATTAAATTATCATATTCACCTAAATTTATTGTATACCAATTTTCTAAATATGTTTTTATTGTTGATGGTGTTCCATCTCCTACATTAGGTTTACTATTATCATATGTATAACCAACATACTTTTCATTATCTCTATTTATATTAAATGAACTTTCTCCTACTACCTCATCAGCTATTAAACGGATTGTGCCATCGCCATTTACGCGAACTATCCTCCATAATAATTCCATATCTCCGATTTTTACATAATTATCTTCTACCGCTCCTCTAAAATAATATGTATCACCATCATCATCAATACCCTTTATTAATCCTTCATCAGTTGTTGCGGTAATGTTAAAGTCTGGCTCTTCCACAATTATTGGATTATTGTTATTTTTTATTACAGTAGAAAGTAATTCTGCTCCTCTTTCTCGATTTCCTTCCACTGTTATTTTACATTTAAAACTTTTATTCATTAATACACTTTGATCTAAATCATTTTCACTAATCCAAATATATAACTCATAATCTTTGTTATCCAATTGTGGTAACTCTATATTTTTTGTTAATAATATTTCGTTATTTATAACATTTCTAAAGTTACCATTACTTATTTTTTCTTCACCAGAATATAGAGCCCATTTAAACTCTAAGTTTGATAATTCTGGATCCATCACTATATCTGTTAGTTTTATATCTACATAAGCTAGTGATGTTCCAGTATTATCAATATTGAACACAAATTTATTTGCTTTCGTTTTTATCTCAGCATCGTATATTGGGACTATGTCATCTATTTCTACTGTTTCATTAACATTATCAGAATATACTATTCTAAGTGTTCCTACTTGTACTACCTTTTCACTACTTTCTCCTCTACTTAAAAAGTGCGCGTAACTAGCGCTTATTATAGGTAACATTACTAGTAGTACTGATGTTATTATTATACATATTTTCTTCTTTTTGTTTTCTTCCATTCTTACAACTCCTCTACTAATTATAAAACAAGTAAAGGTGTTTTTTGCGCTTAAGCATTAACGCACCCCCCACGAACATACATTCGTGTTTAGGAAGGCTTGTTTTATATTTCTCTCTACATCTTTATTCTATCATTTTATATTTTTTTGTTCAATATTAAAAAAATTTTTTTTAATATTTTGGAAATATTTACAACGGTTAAAAACTTTTAAATATCGCATAATAATAATGTCCACAAATAAATATATAAAAGAAGGAGTATGTTATGTTTTTTAAAAATTTAAAAAAGAAATTGTTGGTAATATTTATATCTGTGTTATTTAGTATACCCAATTTTGTATTTGCTTATTCAGACTATGTTATTCCTGGTGGAGAAAACGTAGGTATTTTAGTGAATGCAAAAGGGATAATTGTTGTAGGTATGTATAAAGTTAATGATGGTTATCCTGGGAAGGATGCATCACTAAAAGTTGGAGATATAATTACAAAAATAAATGGAGTTGATGTTAAAAACATATCTGATATGGTAGAAGAAATAGATAATTCAAATAATAAAGAAAGTATCAAAATTACGTATTTAAGAGATGATAAAAAAAATGATACTACACTTAAATTAGTAAAACAAAATGATGGCGTATATAGAACAGGATTATATGTAAAAGATAGTGTTAATGGAATTGGTACACTAACATATATTGATCCTAAAACAAATATTTATGGTGCATTAGGTCATGAAATAATAGAATCTAATACTAATCAAAGATTAGATATAAAAGATGGTAAGATATATAAATCAGATGTAACTGGTATAAATAAAAGTGAGCGTGGTAATCCTGGTGAAAAAGAAGCAAAATATTATCCCGAAACCACTTTTGGTACTATAGAAGAAAATACTGAATCTGGTATTTTTGGTAAATATAGTGCCCAAATACCAAACAAGGAAAAAATTGAAGTTGCTTCAAATAACGAGGTAAAAGAAGGTAAAGCAACAATGAGGACTGTTTTAAATGGTAATGAAGTAAAAGATTATGAAATAAACATTTTAAAAATTAATTTAGATGAAAGTGATACTAAAAATATATTATTTGAAATTACTGATCAAGAGTTATTAGATAAAACTGGTGGTATTGTACAAGGTATGAGTGGATCTCCAATAATACAAGATGATAAAATAATTGGTGCGGTTACACATGTAGTTGTAGATAATACTAAAATGGGATATGGAATATTTATTACTACAATGCTAAAAGAAGCAGAAAATTAATTTCTGTTTCTTTAATTTTTTGCAACATGTCTTATTGAAGAAAAACGCCATTTATGCCAAAAATCTTCAATAAGTTCTTGATTTATTTTTTTATCTATATTATAATCTTATTATAGAAAAATGCCTTACATGGCAAAACAATTTATGGAGGTTACAATGAAAAAAATAGAAAGAAATATATATTTAAACAAATTAATTAGTAG
>CALVSV010000154.1 GCA_944359595.1 uncultured Bacilli bacterium | reverse complement strand
TGTTAATTAATATGTTTTCAACTTCTTTCATTAATGGTTCAAATATACCATCAAATGATTTTTTATTAAACCATGATAAAAACGATTTTATCATATTCTGAGCTTTATAATTATTTCCAAATTTTATTGTTGGATTTAGTTTTCTATAAGTCTTATCATATTTTTTAAATAAGCCATGATATTCATCTAATGCTTCAACAATTTTTGGATTTAATTCTATCATTTTTTTATAAACACCATATGAATTATAATGCCACAAGAATGATTTGTTTTTTGAATAATAATATGATCTATATACATCAAAATAAGCACTATAAATACTATTAATAATTTTTCTTTTAGCTGAACAATATTGACATATGCTTGTTATCAATGCAACAATAATACCACAATACAAATTATTAGCAATATTCACATAATCTAATAACTTTGGATGTATTAGATAAAAAAGATAAAAAAACGGACCCAATAAAATAAATAAACACAATGTTACAATAATCATTAATCTAGATTCTTTCATAATTCATCACCTATTGATAAACTATTATAACACAAATGGTCACATAAAGTGACCGTTTATCATGCTATTTAATAACTTTTACTTGAATATCTATATTCATATCAGTGATAATTCTTCTTAATAAAATTATTTTTTCTTTTGTACTCTTATTTGTTTCACAATATAAATCTTCAACGAACATATATGGTGATCTTAAATCACTAATTTCTTTACTAACTTGCGGTTTATCATAAATATTTTCATTTAAATTTTCTAATGAACTTGTAAATTTTTCACAATCTATTTCATATAAATATTTTAATAAAACTTTATATACATCAGTCCAAGTATCAACATAATTTATATTATTGTTAATTAATAATATTGTTGGACTTAATGAAATTAATTCTTCTAAACCATCCCCAATAACATCATATTTAGTTTCATTAATCTTATTTTTAATTAAATTATCACATTCTGGATACTTAAAAATATTATTAATTTGTCTTGCTATAGCTTTAGAACGTTTATTAATTTCTTCTTCATTCCATTCTGTTTTATTAAGTATATCTTCATTTAATTTTATATGCCTAGTTTGAGTTAAATATTGTTTTTTTACTTCAAAATCTCTATTACTCATCCCTGAATTATCTTTGCTGTCAACCAACGTTAAATTACCTATTCTATTAACAATTTGTTCATATAAAGCCTCATCATTAACATAATTTAACCAATAATTTGTCTTTGTTTGAGGCATTACATGTTCAATATTTAAATTAGAATAATTTATATGATTTCCACTATTTTCTATTTTGGTTAAAACAAATTTTGTTAAGTCGCGAACATATAAATTTGTTTTAACAAACTCATTTTCTATTTCTTCATCAGTTGGCATATATTGACTATTTCCTTTTGTGTCAACCACTAAACATTCTACACAATTATCGTAATATTTTTCAAATCCATTTTTTTCGCTTTTTGATATAATTCTTCCTAATAATCCAGGGAACATTTGTGATATTGATTTCGTATCTAATGAAGCCATATTTCTACGTATAATATATGTTGCAAATAATTTAATAGTCTTTATTAAAGAATCTTTAGAAATTTTTTCATTTTCATAAAATCTAAAACTTTCCATTAATATTGGATGTGGCATATTAGTTTGAATATTTCTATAATCTGATAAAACTTCTTCTATCTCTGCATCATCAATATTAACAGTTATATAATAATAATATCTTGCATAAGATAAAATATCTTTTAATTTATCTTCATCTTCTTTTTCTATAGAATCAAATTCCTTCTTGAAAATTTCATAAACATCCTTTTGATTAATTATTGATTTTTGCTTAATCGCACAGTAAAACCTAAAAAATTCTGATAATTTACTTGTTTTAACATAATTATTTTCAATCGGAATCCAATAATTTTCATATAAATATGTTTGTGTTTCATTATCTTTATTCATTAAAATATAATTTCTAATTAAATCTGCGGATGTTAAATTAACACCTGTTGAATTTATTGATTCAAATACTTGCTGTGGATTTTCATCTTTTTCTAATTGTATCCAGACTATCTTCAATTTATCTATTGCTTCTATGATTTCATCAATACTAATTTCTTCATTTAACCAATTTTTTATTTCTTTATGAATAGTTGAAAAAGCTTTATATACATTAGATTCTTTATACTTATCCAATTCAGATAAATTATTTTTTGCAATCAATTCATATACTTTATCATCACTTATTAAAGGTTTTAATCTGTATTTAAAATTATCATCTACAAACGCATTGTTTTCTAGATACATAGTATTTATATTACTGGCTTTTGTTAAATCTCCTTTTGAACTAGCAATAATTTTTAATGTTTGTAAAATTAAGAAAATAGTTGTTAATCTTTGTTGTCCATCTATTATAGTTTTTTCATAATACATTCCTACACTACTTGTATTAATATATACAATTGAACCAATATAATGATAATTTTTTTCATTTTTCTCTGTTTTTATTAATTTTTTTATATCATTCAATAATTGTTTTATTTGCTTTGATTCCCATACATAATTTCTTTGATATGTCGGTATTACAAATTGAGTTCCACCATTAGCTGCTATAAATTGGCTTAATACTGACGCTTTATTTACTTCCATTTAATTCACTCCTTCCACTTGAGATAATTCCATTAAATATTTGATATTTCTTATTTTATTAATATATTCCTCTATTGAATAAGTATAAATATTAACATTATCCTTATATTTATACCAAGCCGCACTTTCTTTAGTATCTTCATGAATATATGGCGCAATAAATACAGCAAATGTAGTATCATTTTTATTTTCATTTGATAAAAGATGTCTTCTTATTGGTATAATCTCATTATTTATCTGATCACTTCTTCCTCTCATTAACGTAACTTCAATGTTAGAAGTAATAAATTTTTCAGGATCTTTACAAATAATATCTGGCATATTACCTCGAGCTGTCATTGTAGGCAAACCCTCATCATCTATAGAATAATTAGGCTCAACAATACAATTTTGCAAATTTTGAGCTAATGAAATACTTGTTAGAAATTCCAATCTCGTTGGTGCAGGAATAAATTTAAACGTTGGATTCTTGCTTTCTTTCTTTGATGATAGAAATAATAATTCATTTAAAATTTCTTCTTTGGTATATTTTTTTACAAAATCATACAATGTATTAATTTTTATATTATACTCAACATCATGTGTTACGTGATTTTCTATTGAAATAAAATTACTATCTATATTTCCTATATAATCGTAATATGCTTTTTTTGATTCAAAATTTAAAATCTTATCATAATTTTTTAAAATATATTCTATTTTTTTACTTTCAAAACTATTTATATCTATAAACCTTCCATTACCTCTTAAAGAAACAATACCAGTACTTCTCATTTTTCTTATATATTCATCAACTGATTCACCACATATTTTTTCCATTTTAAAATATTTTTTCACCGAGTTTTTTTCTTCTTCTGTTGTATAACCTAAAATTTCTAAGCATATGTTATACATATACTCATTACTATAGTTATACCCTACATCTTTTCTTATTTCTTTTATTTTATTATATAACTTATTAGCATCATCATCATTCCAACAAATGAAAAGACTTAACTCGTTTCTAAATATGCCAGCTTCATTTTCTTTTGAATCTGCTCTTAATAATTCTAAAACTTTTAATAATAAAACTAATGGACTATTACTATTGCTATTTTTTTTAAACGGATTATTTGTTTGATATTTTACCATTGCATTTAAGAAAACATTTCTAATTTTTTCTTCATTCGGTGTTTCATCATTATATGCATCAATTAACATATGTCCGCTTTCTGATATTTGTATTTTCTCATTTTTATTATAAAATACAAATCCAAACTCTTGTGATAATGAATACCATGTTTGAAATCGAGATTCCCAACCATGTTCATATCCTGCTTCTTTATGTATTTGAGGACTTTTTTCTATAATATCTTCAACTTGTCTATCGGTAAATTCTAATTCATCTGAATAAAAAATTTGTTTATATACAGGATTGCCAATTTCATAATTAGTTTTATATAATTTATTTTTTATAACACCAGAGATTATTTTATAAATTACTTCACTAGTTAAAGTTTGATTTTCATATGGTTTCATTTGATTTAAGAAACCAGCTATTCTGTCAGGATTTCTCATAGTAGTTGAAAAAGATAATGGTTTTCTCTTAGCCTTCATTTCTGTTGTCATAATTAGTAACAAACACCTCCTTTGAATTTATTTTTACAGTATTATCATTAAAACTAATATAATTACTGTTAATTTCATATACATTATATTTATTTGACCATCTTTCTAGATATTCATTTTTCTGACCTTTATGGTACATCAGATTAGTTATACCAAACTTAATACCTTTATCATTTAATTCATCAAGAAAATCATATAATTCTTCTTCATGCTTTTCATTCCATAACTTGTTATATTCGCTGTCACTTATTAAATATGGCGGATCTAATAATACATAATCATTTTTACCAATTTTTAAACTTCTTACAAACTCTTTATAATCTAAATTAAAATAATTTATATCTATTTTGTTTATGTAATCAAAATAATAGTTTAATGAATTATAAACATTACTATTGAAGTCAACATTTCCTACTGGTAAATTAAAATCTCCTTTTGAATTAAATCTAGTCATATGATTAAAACCGTATATTAATAATAAATATAATTTTAAAACATCTTTTTTATTTTCATTATAATCATTTCTTAATTTCAAATAATTTTCCTTATTATATTTTGCATAATATGTTTTTTTGTATTTTTCTTTCAATTCACTAGGAACCAAATGTCCATTATAGGAACAAGAGAGTTCATATTTTTTTATTAAACTAAATATTTTTTTAAAGAACTTATCCTTGTCAGAAGAATACTTTTGTAATTCTTTATGAATACTAATAATAGCACTATCTATATCATTAACATAATAATGATTCGCTTTAACATTTAAGAATGAACTTCCACCACCAACAAAAGGTTCTATATAGTTATTTATATATGTTGGCATATATTTTTTTATTTCTGGCATTAGCTTGTATTTATCTCCAACATAAAACAAAGGAGAACGATAAGATATTTCTTTTTTTATGTTTGGCTTAACTTTTGTGATAAAAATAAACTCTTTATGATCGTTTAACTCTGTTTTTCCAGTTGTAAAGGCTTTGTATTTTTTTTCAAATTTTAGAGTATCACCTTTATTAGATAAAATAGTTTCAATCTCTTCTAATGTTATTTTGTTTCTTGATGAACTACTTTTTGATTCATAAGTATTATTATATGAGACCACTATATATTTTGCATCAAGTTTTTGAATTAAGTCATTGAATGCAATCGGTGCAGAAGTCTTACAATATTCTGACATATTTTCTTCTTTAGGCTTCATTGCAACACCATATAAATCCGGTTTTTTCCATTGTGCTATATTTTCCATAACATGATAAAATCTACTATATTGTCTAGAATTATATGGTGGATCAATATATGCTATATCACATTTAACTTCATTTGCCAATTTATTTGAATCTTTTCTATAGATTTCAACTATTTTATTACTATACTTTTTAGGATTAATTAAATTAAATTCAAATGAATCATTTATTTTTTGAATTTTTCTATATGCATCATAATGACCACAAGTATTGGCAATTTTATCAAACGAATATAAAAGTGAAGAAATGAGAATATTATATTCTTTAAAATTTATATTATTTTTTTTATATTCTCTTTCAATATTTTCACGTATATAACCAATTTTTTTTGCATCATTATAACTAAAAAATTTATTTCCAAAATTATCGGATACATAATTATCTTTAATTTTGCTAATTTTAAGATTATTATATTTTTCTTTATACTTTGTTAGTTTATTTTCATCAAATTCTTCATTTAAAAAGAAACCATTATATATAACATTATTAGAATATAAAAAATCATTAACAATAAATCTATCATATTTTTCAAACATATATTCTGTAACACAACCGGTTCCCGCAAATACGTCAAAAAATGAACGACAATTTGGACAGTTTTCCTTAATCAACTCTGATATCCAGTCCATTAATTTGTATTTACTACCTGTGTATCTTCTATTTTGTATATCAAACATTATTACACCTCTTTATATGACACTATGACATTAACTCTGGATATACCATATACCTAATTCTAGTGTCATTCTGTCATTAATTAATCAACTATATCACTTACTGATACATTGTAATATTCAGCCAATTTCTTAACTACTTCATTACTTAGTTTTCTACTACCTTTTTCATATTTGTTATAAGTAGATAAATCTATTTCTAAGTACTTTGCTAATTCTTTTTGAGATTTATTATTTTCTAATCTCAAGTTCTTAATTCTAAGTCTAGCTCTTGCTTGTGTTTTTTCTTCTATTTCATCTAATCCTTTAGTAGGATTCTTTAAGTCAATAGATATATACTTTTCTGCATTATTAGCAACTCTAAAAGCATAGTTAGATAATTCTAATGATTCTTTATCAGATAACTCTGGCATATTTTCAAAAAAGTAATTTGTTGATACTTTATAAAATATAGCTAAATCCTGTAATACACTAATAGGTACCATTCTATCACCTAATTCATAGTGTTTATATGTAGATGTATTTACTCCTACTACTGAACATATTTCTCTTTGAGTTAAAT
>CALVSV010000153.1 GCA_944359595.1 uncultured Bacilli bacterium | reverse complement strand
GTATTAGAAATAAATCCTAGACAAGCTAGAAGTAGTTATTATTTAACTGCTTGTGGATATAATTTAGTTAAATATTTAGTAGATGATGTTATATATAATAAAAAATTAAAGAAAAAGTTTATTAAAGATGAAATGTTACTTACTTTTGTGCCTAAATATATTATTAAAAAATATATTACTAATGAAAAATATAAGAAAAAAGCGTTAGAATTATATAAGAGTGGAAAATATGCATCACCATTAAAATGTAAATATGATAAAAATTTTAAGAGAAAAATATACTTAATATTAAGAGATAGAAATTATAGAAAGAAATATAAAAACAATAAATTTTAATATTGTAATATTTTATAAAATTTATTATAATTTAATTATAGATAGGATTGTGATATTATGAAAAAAAGAACTATAAGTGCGATAATAATGTTATTAATAGTTATCCCACTTATAATAATTGGTGGAATACCATTTAGAATTGGGGTTTTATTAATTGGATTAATAGGATTTAAAGAGTTATTAAATATTAAAGAGACTAAAAAGAAATTGCCTTATGTTATGAAAGGTATATCATATATATTACTTACAATACTTATCTTATCAAATAATTCATCAACTATAGTTGAGTATATATTAGATTATAAAGTTATTGCTTTAACATTATTTACTATATTAATTCCACTTGTAATAATTCAAGATAATAGAAAGTATAGTATTAATGATGCAATGTATTTAATTGGTATGTTATTCTTTTTAGGTACAGCATTTAATTTAACTATATTAATAAGAAATTATAGTATTACATTTTTAATTTATTTGGCACTAATTACTGTTATTACAGACACTTTTGCCTATATTACAGGATTTTATGTTGGTAAAACGAAAATGTGTGAAAAAATATCTCCTAAAAAGACATGGGAAGGTTTTGTAGGAGGAACATTTTTTGGTGTATTAATTCCATCTATGTTTTATTTTACTGTAATTAATTCTAATGTTGATGTTATAGTTTTAGTTGCTTGTACAACATTTCTATCATTGATAGGGCAAGCAGGTGACTTAGTATTTAGTAGTATAAAAAGATATTTTGATAAGAAAGATTTTTCAAATTTAATACCTGGACATGGAGGAGTATGTGATAGGTTAGATAGTATTATATTTGTATTATTAGGCTTTGTTGTTGTAGCTGGATTATTATAGAATAATATTTACTGGGAGGTATTTAGATGACATTAATTTATTTTATATTAATACTTGGAGTTATAGTTTTTATTCATGAATTTGGACACTTTATATTTGCTAAAAAAGCAGGAGTATATGTCTATGAATTTGCGATAGGGATGGGTCCAAAAATATGGAGTAAAAAATCTAAAAAAAGTGAAACGGAGTATTCGCTTAGATTAATTCCAATAGGTGGATTTTGTGCGATGGCTGGAGAAGATGAAGAAGATAGTAACGTACCTAAAGAAAAAAATTTAGGAAATAAAACTAAATTTCAAAGATTCATGGTGTTGTTTGCGGGACCTATGATGAACTTTATTCTGGCGTTTGTATTACTGTTTTTATATGGGGTAATAGCTGGTGCTTATGAAGTTAAACCAGTCGTTGGTAGTGTTATTGATAATAGCCCTGCATATAAAGCTGGAATAAGAAAAGGGGATCGTATCTTAGAAATTAACGATAAAAAGATTGGTAGCTGGGATAGTGCTTTAATCGAATTACAATTTATTGAAGATGAAAAAGTAACATTTACTGTAGAAAGAAATGATACTATTAAAGATATAGATATAGCTCCTAAAAAAGAAAAAAATGATGATGGTACTGTAACATATTTTTATGGAATTTCACAAGATATTACACGTAGTCATAATGTTTTGGATGCATTAGAGTTTTCTTGTGATAAATTAGTTTCGTTAACAAGTTCTATGGTAACTATTATTAAGGGATTATTTACCGGTAGAATAGGTATATCTAGTATGTCTGGACCTGTTGGTATATTTGAAATTGTTGGTACTCAAGCAGAATCTGGATTATCAAATTTAGTATATTTGACAGCCTATTTAAGTATTAATGTTGGCTTTATAAATTTAATACCATTTCCAGCATTTGATGGTGGTAGAATACTATTCTTATTTATAGAAGCAATTAGAAGAAAGAAAATAACACCTAAAGTAGAAGCAACAATTAATAATATAGGATTTATATTACTTATGATATTAATGCTTGTTGTAACAGGTAATGATATATTTAGAATAATAAGATAGGAAGTGTATTTATTATGGATAATTCTAATACAAGAAATAAAATTAATAAACTATTGAGTATTTGCCCTAATTATGAAAAAATTAATTCATATGATTTTTTTGAAGGGGATATATTTTCAGAAACTATGATAAATTTCTATTTAAAACTTATTGATAATATAAATATGGATGATGAAGATGAAATAACATTTTTAAATAAATTAGATAGTTCTCTAGCTAAATATGTTGATGATTATAGATTTAGAAAATATCTAAAAACTAAATTATTAGAAGTAGACCATAATGAAAGATATTATACATATAAAATTACTATGAAATTAATTGAAAATTCTAACATATATAAAAGTGGAGTAGTGGAGATTGCTAAATGGATATAAGTGCGAACTAGGATAAGTCCGTACTTTTTTTGGAGGTTTTGACATGGATTTAAAAGTATTAAATAAAATATTAAATATGGAAGATATGAAAATATCAGATATAATAAATGAATTATCAACTGATGAAAATGAACTTTTTGATGCATTATTTACTAAATTAGAAAATAGAATATATGTTATTAGAAATTTAGGAAATAAAGGTATTAGTAATTTAATAAATACTAGTGAATATTTAATTAAATTATTTTATAGGGTAGATTGTAACTATATAAAAGAAAATTTTAATAAATATATGCAATATACTAAAAAAGTATATGGTAGATTAATGAATGAAATAGAAATAGATGATAATGAATTATTAGTTTATTTAAAAGATAATATGATTACTATTCATGAATTATTATCTAATATTAATAATGAAAAAAATATTAGTAATAATCAAAAATATGAATTTTTAATTCAAGTAATTAGAGAAGTAAAAGATATAGATATAATTAGAAATATAATTAATAAATATCCATATTATACAAATTTAAATAATGATGATGAACATATTGTTACTACATTATTTGAAAAATATAGTAATCTAATTATGAGTGGGGAAAAACAATCAATAATATTATATTATGAAAATATAATTGATTTGTTTTTAAATAATGATAGAGTTAAATTAAATAATAAGAATAAGAAAAAAATTAAGATTATAATAAATGATTTAATTAATTATATTAATAAAAATGGTAGTAGAGGTAAGAATAAGAAAATATTATCTAGTATAGAATTATTAAATCTTAAATTGTTAAGGAATAATATATCTCAAGAAAATCTAAATTTATTAGAAGAAAAATATGATATAAACTCTGGATTTACTAAAGATTCAATAAAAGAGTTAAATGTTATAATTAAGAACTATGAGAATATAATTATGCCAATAATTACTATTGATGATAAACATGTTACATGTATGGATGATGCATTTCAAATAATAGATAATAAAAATTATATTACTTTAAATGTTTATATTGCCGATGCTGGTAATTTAATTAAGAAAAATAGTTTTATAGATAAAGATGCATTCGATAAGTTCGCTAATATATATTTACCTGGTGGTGGAGTTATAACTATGTTACCATCAGAATTATCTAATAATTTGTTTTCTCTTAATACAAATGGTAAGAAAAAAGTAATAAAATATAGTATTAACTTTGATAAAGATTTAAATATAATAGATTATAAGATTAGTAGTGACTTAATACAAGTAGATAGAAATTTAAATAATTATAAAATTGATAAAATACTTAATAATCAATTAGATGTTGATAATTCATTAGATATGAGTATTAAATTACTTAATGAATTATCTATGAGATTAAGAAATAATAATAAGGATAAATATAATTATAGAATGACTTCTGATATAATAAAGAAAATAGATGGGAAAACATTGTGTAAAAACGAATATTTAAGTAGAACTAAATCAGAAATAATAACTGAAGAAATAATGGTTTTAATAAATTATTTAAGTGCATTAATATGTAAAGAAAATAATTTACCATTTATTTATAGAACTAATAAAAAGTTAAAGGATGTTGAAGAATTTAAAAAATTAGTACAAATAATAAATGATAAAGAAGAAATAGATATTGTATTAGATGGATATGCAAAATCAACATATTCAAGTGTTCCGCTTCCTCATGATGGGCTTTCTAAGGAAGTATATTCACATTCTTCATCACCACTTAGGAGGTATCCAGACTTAGTAAATCAAAGAATATTAAATGATTTGATAATAAATAAGGATAGTAGTATGATAAAGTATTGGAGTAATTATGTTGAAGAAAACATTGATGAATTTAATTCAAAAGAAGAAAGAAATTATAACTTTTTAATAAATTCTATTAAGATGAAAAAACTTGTTAAAGAAATTAGGAGGTAATACAATGTATGATGTTGCGATAATTGGCGGTGGTCCTGCAGGGTTATTTGCTGCATACAATTTAATAACACAAAATCCTAAGCTAAAGATAGCGATATTAGAATCAGGAAAACTTGCTGAAAAAAGAGTGTGTAAAATGAATAAATTAGGAGGGGAATGTATAAATTGTAATCCGTGTCAAATATTATCAGGATATGGTGGTGCTGGAACATTTTCTGATGGTAAATTAAATTTTATACCTAAACTAGGTAAATCTGATTTATATAAATATATGGATAAAGATAAGGCTGACAAATTAATAGATGAATGTGAAGAAATATTTAATAAATTTGGAATGGACAGCAAAATTTATCCGAGTAATATGGAAGAGGCATTAAAATTAAAAAGTAATATAGCTAAAAAAGGAGCTAGTTTACTTATCATAAAACAAAAACATTTGGGTAGTGATAAATTGCCAATATACATTAAAAATTTTTGTAATTATTTACTAGATAATGGTGTTCGATTATATGAAAATACATTTGTCGAAGATATTATTAAAAATGGCGAAATATATGATATGGAATACAAAAAAGGTAATAAAAAGTATAAGGTTAGCGCTAAATATGTCGTTGTTGCGCCTGGAAGAACAGGTGCTGCATGGATACAAAAAATAGCTGATAAATATAATATTCCATATATTTCTCAAAGTATAGAGATTGGTGTTAGAGTAGAAGTTAGAAAAGAAATTTTGGAAGATATATGTAATATTATATATGATCCAACAATATTTATTAATACTAAAACTTACAATGATGAAATAAGAACATTTTGTACTAATCCTGGTGGGTATGTCGCAAAAGAAAATTATAATGGATATATATGTGTTAATGGACATAGTTTAAAAGATAAAAAATCAAATAATAGTAATTTTGCTTTTATATCTAAGGTTAGTTTAACTTCTCCAGTTACTAATACACGTGAATATGGTGAATCAATTGCTAGAATAGCTAATGTATTAGGAGACGGTAAACCTATTTTACAGACATTAAGAGATTTAAAAATGGGAAGAAGATCAAATAATAGCAGAATAAAAAAATCATATGTAAATCCTACTTTAAAAGATTATGTTGCAGGTGATCTAGCTCTTGTTTTGCCCCATAGAATAATTACTAATATTTTGGAAGGATTAGAAAAACTAGATGAAATAATACCAGGAGTAAATAATGATGATACACTTTTATATGGACCAGAAATAAAATTTTTTAGTAATGAAATTACAACAGATGACAATATGAAATTAAAAAACCATAATATATATTTTATTGGGGATGGTGCGGGTAAAGCAGGAAATATAGTTACTAGTGCAGCTACAGGTCTTATCGCATCTTCTGATATTTTAAAAAAAATAAGATAGAGGTGTTATATGAATATATTAGAAATAATTGATAAAAAACGATTAAATAAATCTTTAAATGAAAATGAAATACAATTTGTTATAGAAAATTACGTTAATGGAAATATTAAGGATTATCAAATGAGTTCTTTACTTATGGCAATAGTAATAAATGGGATGAATTTTGATGAAACATATTATTTTACTAAATATATGATTAATAGTGGTAAAATAATTGATTTAAGTAGTATTAATGGAATTAAAGTAGATAAGCATTCTACTGGAGGTGTAGGTGATAAAATAACACTTATAATAGCGCCAATTGTATCATTGTATGCAAAATTTGTTAAAATGAGTGGTAGAGGACTTGGATTTACAGGTGGTACAATAGATAAATTAGAGTCTATAAAGGGATTTAATGTTAATTATGATATTGATGAAATTATAAATCAAGTAAATAAATATAATATATGTATAAGTTATACAAGTGATGAACTTGTTATCGCCGATAAAAAAATATATGCATTAAGAGATGCAAGTGGAACAGTCGCATCAATTCCTTTGATCGCATCATCTATTATGAGTAAAAAAATAGCTAGTGGAGCTGATGATATTGTTATTGACTTAAAAGTTGGTGCTGGTGCATTTATGAAAAATAAGGAAGATGCTTTAACACTTGCTCATACTATGATAAATATTGGAAAAAAATTTAACAAAAAAGTTGTTTGTATATTATCAAATATGAATGATGTATTAGGTATAAGTGTTGGAAACAAATTAGAAGTTTTAGAAAGTATAGAAGTATTAAAAAATGGTGGAGAAGAAGACATAAGGAATCTCGCTATAGAAATATCTTCTAGAATGATTTCTATAGCGAATAATATAGATATAGAAAAAGCTAAAGAAAAAGTAGTTAAATCATTGGAAGATGGTAGCGCTTATAATAAGTTTTTGGAATTTGTAAAAATACAAGGTGGTGATATCTCATCACTAGTTATTGATGCTAAAACTATTTATATTAAAGCTTATGAAAGCGGATATATTAAATATATAGATGTCGAAGGTATCGGAGAGTTCTCTAGAAGTTTAGGAGCCGGTAGAATAAATAAGGATGATATAATTGATAATAATGTAGGTATTAAAATATTTAAAAAATGTGGAGATTATATAGAAAAAGATGATATTATAGCGCAAGTCTTTTATAATAAAGATATGCCAAATATTGTAGATAAAGTAAATAGTTTCTTTACATTAACTAATAATAAAGTTGATAAAAATGAAATAATATTAGATATTGTTGAATAAAGAGATCTCAAAAAATCGTGCATATACTAATAATATCTTTATGATTTTTAATTTACGATAAATATAAGAAAATATTCGTAAATGTTAATATATAATTGACAATTTTGAATTGATTTAGTATAATTTTAATCGGTACATTATTTTATCCCACGTATTTAGATAAACCTTGGGAAAGTTTATCTGATTACAATTATTTAGAAAGGGAAGATTATATGCAAACATTTATGCAAAGAAAAGAAGATGTAAAACGTGATTGGTATGTTATTGATGCAAGCGGTAAAAACTTAGGTAGATTAGCTACTAAAGTTGCTTGTATACTTAGAGGAAAAAACAAACCAACATTTACACCACATCATGATTGCGGAGATTATGTTATTGTAATTAATGCAAATCAAGTTAATTTAACTGGAAGAAAACTAGATAATAAAATGTATTATAATCATAGTGGATATCCAGGAGGATTAAGAGAAAGAACAGCAAAAGAAATGAGAGAAAATTATCCAGAAGAAATGATCGAAAGAGCAGTAAAAGGTATGCTTCCAAAAGGAAGATTGGGACGTCAAATGGCAAAAAAATTATTTGTATACTCTGGTAGTGAACATAAACATCAAGCACAAAAGCCAGTAAGTATTGATTTATAGGAGGTATTGTTATGGCAAATAAAAAATATTATGGTACAGGTCGTAGAAAAACATCAGTCGCAAAAGTTACATTAGTTCCTGGTAAAGGTAAAGTAACAATAAATGGACGTGATGTTCGTGAATATCTTCCATATGAAACACTAGTAATGGATTTAATGCAACCATTAGTGTTAACTAATACAAATGAAATGTTTGACGTTAATGTATCTGTTCATGGTGGTGGATTTTCTGGACAAACTGGAGCTATACGTTTAGGTATAACACGTGCTTTATTAGAATATGATTCTACTACTGATGCAGACAGCGAAAATTCATTTAGAAAAATATTAAAAGCACATGGATTTATTACACGTGACTCTAGAAAGAAAGAACGTAAAAAATACGGTCTTAAAAAAGCAAGACGTGCACCACAATTCTCAAAAAGATAATTTATTCATTTCTAAAAACACACCAGTTTTTAAATCTGGTGTGTTTATTTGTTTGTAAATCTTAAATTTTCGTTTGATATACTAAAAATAATACCTGCCATAAGCATATAGGATAATAGTGATGAACCTCCATAACTTATAAAGGGTAGTGTTATACCGGTTATAGGCATCAAACCTAACGTCATACCAATATTTTGAACTTGTTGATATATTAGCATTCCTATTATACCAGCAATAGTATATTTATTTATATTATTATAACTTTTAATACCTAATGATATTATTTTAGTATCAAAATAAATTAATAATCCTATTAAACATAGTGATCCAATCAATCCGTAATTACTAGCAAAAACAGAAAATATAAAGTCGGTGTGAGCTTCGGGAATATATATTGGTGTATTTCCAAAACCACTACCAAATAAACCAGCTGACCCTATTGCCATCATTGCATTTTCAAGTTGCATACCAGAGCCATGTTGCCAATCCAATAACCTATCTATTCTATAAAAAAAGTCACTACCAAACATTTTTATAAATAAATCATCATTTATAAAATATATACCTAATACTATAGCTAATACTAAAGCAATTAACCCTATCGCGACTAAAAACCATCTATATCTTATACCACTTACAAATAACATACATATGGTTATAAGTAAATATATTAATACAACACCGGTATCTGGTTGTAGAAACGTAAGTATTGACGGTATCATTACTATTATTATTACTTTAATTAGAAATAGAAATTCATCTTTTATTGTTGGATTATCATATTTGTTATTAAAATCATTTATAATTCGTGCAAGTGTTAATATAAGTATTATTTTCATAAATTCACTAGGTTGTATTGTACCAACACCAGGTATGCTAAACCATGCTTTAGCGTTATTTATGGTTGGTGCAAATAAAAGTAACGCTATTAACGATATAATTCCTATAATATATAAAATATATACATTTTTGTATAAAAAATCATTCCCAATATACATTACTATGTATGCTAAAATAAAACCTATACCAAACCACATAGCTTGCTTTAAATATAATGTATTACTATCAGTTAATAATTGTTGAGCACTATATATTGTTGTAATGCTTATAATAGCTAATATAATTAAAGGAATTAATATACCTTTCTCAACTTTATATTTAGATACGTTTTTCATGTGATCACCTAATCAATATAATATAACAAATTAATATAATTTACAATTTTTATGACAAAAAAAATTATATTTTTCATATTATTTATTAGGAGGGATATAATGGAAGATAAACTGCCACACATATATACAAATAAAAATGTTATATCATCAAATAATAGAAAATTTTATTATTCTTTAGAAGATAAAGATCCTGATAAAAATAAAAAAATAAAAAAAGATACTAAAGAAGATATATTAGATAAATATAATTTACGTAATACTATTAAAAGTAATGATATAAATACTAAAATAATAAATATATTTAAAAATTCTAATAGTATTTATAAAATAGGTGTTAATATAAATATTAATGGTCATAATGAAGAAAAATATTTGATTGGTAGAACTAATAATACACTTATTACTATCGATGGTGAAATAATAAATATAAAAGATATAGATGATATAAATCTTATTTAATAAAATCTTTAATATTTTCAATAGAAATATTGAAGATTTTATTTTGTTATAGTATTATTATTATATAAGTGTAGAAAGAAGGCTGAAGATATGTCAGTATTTGGTATATTTATATCACCAACAGAATATAAATTTAAAGAATTATTAAAAAATAAACCAGAAGAATTATATTATACATTGAAAAACGAAATTACAGAAAATTTTGCGCTTCCATCTACAAATGATAATATATTAAATAAAGAAGTAACAATTTGTACAGATAAGGAAAAAGAAGCAATGTTACATTTATTTAGTCCATTTTTCTTATTTAAATTTAATAAAGATGAGTATGGAATAATTATTTTAGGTGAAAATCATAATTTATTAAAATTAGAAAAGGAAATAGCTTTTATATATAAAATTAATTCTGATATTTTTCTTCCTATAGTAGATGAAGATGGTAATTATGATAATAAATGGTATTGTGAGGATGTAGTTATAATAGATAGTAGTACACCACATTATAAAATTAAAATGAATGATGTATTAAAAGCAGGAATACAAGTATTTTGGATAGATACTATGGAAACATTAAAAAAAATAGATGAAGAAATGAATAACTTAAATGTTAAAGATGGTGATGCTAAACTAGATTATTTGATTAATCAAACTAATTGGAAATCAGATAAAGTTATATATATGAATAAGTATAAAAATATATGTCCTGCAAAACAAACAGATGATGGTTATATTATAGATTATGGAAAACAAAAAAAGAGAAAAGAAGCTAATTAGAAATATTGATGATTGTAATGATATTTATAAATATGATGAATTAACAATAGATTTTACAGATAATCTAATTGATATTATAGAAAAATTAAAATATTATAATAATAAAATTATTATTAATATTGATATAAGTAAAAATAATTATGATATATTAAGTGAGTTAAAGAAGTATAATTTAAATATATATATTAATTATACTACTAGTTGTTGTGATAATACATTAAATAGAATAGATTGTTGTTCACTAGATGAATTTTTAAATATGGAACTTATTTTAAATAGATATGTTGAGATGATAAATAGTAAAGATTATACTATATTAGAGAAATGTATTTATGCATATGATATTGTTAAATTACAATCATATAAATATACTAGTGATTATGATGATAAACATATTATGATACATAAAACTATAAATGATATATATCATGTTTGTGGATCGTTTGCGAAAATGTTAAATATGATATTAGCTAAATTAAATATTAATTCTATTGTTTATCAAACTAAATATTATTATCCTCATAATAATATTACACAATTACATTATCAAATTGTTTGTTATTTGCAAGATAAAGAAAATAATATTAATGGTATTTATTATTTGAATCCAACATCTGATTTAGTAGGTGAATTTAAAAGTTATAACTATGATAATATAAATAGGTATGGTAGTTTTATGATAACTCCTAATAAAATATTTCATTTTAAATTTCAAGAAGTTGTATCTTGCGCTACATGTATATATATAGATCATAAATTAGATTATTTACTAGATGATAAAATTAAAAATGATTCTATTATTTTATATGAAAAATTATTGGGAATAAAAATTAATAGTTATGAAGAACTTATAAATATTACTAATGGTATGATGGGTAAAATATATCCTAAAACAATAATTGACACTATACTTAACGTAAGGGTAAAAGAAGGATTAATTAATAATGATAAAGATTATAATAATACTAAGAATAGTATTATTGATACATTTATATATCATGAAAATAAAAAAATGAATAAGTATTCACATTATATATTTTTTGATGATGATAAATTATTAAAAGATATATGTATGATAGATGATAATTTTGAATTTACGTATAATCAAATATATAATAGAAATAAAACAATTTGAATTTGCAAATACTATAATTATATGATAAAATCTTAAATATGACAGATAACTTTTTCTGTTATTTTTTTAAAAGAATGTGAGTGGAAGTGGTATTATGAAGAAAACAGTTTCTTTAATAGGAAAACCTAATGTTGGTAAATCTACATTATTTAATAGACTTGTTAAAAAAAATATATCTATTACAGAAGATACACCAGGTATTACAAGAGATAGAATATATGCAGAATGTGAATATAATAATTACAAATTTAATTTGATAGATACTGGTGGTATAGATATAACTAATAAAGAATTTAATGAAGTAATAAAAATTCAAGCATTAATAGCTATTGATGAATCTGATGTTATTATATTTGTTGTAGATGCAAAAGATGGAATAAATACTAATGATAAAGTTGTAGCAGACATGTTAAGAAAAAGTAATAAGAAAGTTATAGTGTGTGTAAATAAGATGGAAAGTAAGGCGGCAGAAGAAAATTTTTATGATTTTTATGAATTAGGATTTGAAAATGTTAAGGGAGTAAGTGCTGAACATAACATTGGTATATCAGAATTACTTGATGAAGTTGTAAGTGATTTTGAGGAAAGTAATGAAGAAGAATATAAGGATAAACTAAAGTTTTGTCTTATAGGTAGACCAAATGTAGGTAAAAGTAGTTTACTTAATGCAATACTAAATGAGGATAGAGCTATAGTTTCTGATATAGAAGGAACAACTAGAGATAGTATTGATACAATTTTTAAATATGATAACCAAGAATATGTATTAATAGATACTGCAGGTATAAAGAAAAAAGGTAAGATTTATGATAGTGTAGAAAAATTTAGTTTAATAAGAAGTATGCGAGCAATAGATAGAAGTGATGTATGTTTACTTATTTTAGATGCTCAAACTGGAATAAGAGAACAAGATAAGCATATAGCATCATATGCATTAGATGCTGGTAAAGCGATAGTAATAGTTGTAAATAAGTGGGATACGATTGAAGATAAAGATAAAATTAAAAAATATACAGAGGAAATACGTAATGAATTTAAATTTATTCCATATGCAGATATTATATTTTTATCAGCGCTTACTAAAAAAAGAATACATCTTCTTATGCCAAGTGTATTAAACGCTTATAACAATAGTATAAAAGAAGTTAAAACTAGTACACTAAATAATGTAATAGTAGATGCAGTTATGGAAAATATACCACCATCATATAAAGGTAAAAGATTAAAAATATATTTTGTATCACAAACTGGTGTTAAACCTCCAAAATTTACATTTAATGTAAATAATAAAAATTTAATTCATTTTTCATATAAAAGATATTTAGAAAATAAAATAAGAGAAAATTTTGATTTTAAGGGTACACCAATTATATTACAATTTAAAAATAAGAGTGAATAACCATAGAAAGAAGGCAAACAATGAAAATAAGCATATTAGGAAGTGGAAGCTTCGCAATCGCAATATCTAAAATATTAACAGATAATGGTATGGATGTTCTTATGTGGACAGTAGATAAAGAACAAGTAGATGAAATAAATAATAATAATACATCTAAATTTTATTATCCAGATTATAAATTATCAAAAAAAGTAAAAGCAACAACAAGTTTAAATGACATATTAACTTATTCTGATGTAATAGTAATAGCTATACCATCTAAATTTATTAGAACAACGCTAAAGAAAATACATAATAAATTAAAAAATAATTTAAATGAGTATATATTTATAAATATGTCAAAAGGAATGGATTATTCTAAGGGATTAACTATATCACAAATAATAGAAAATACAATAGATAATAAAAATATAAAAAGTGTATCAAGCATTACAGGAGCAAGCTTTGCTAAACAAATACTAGATAAAAATATTACTAGATTTACTTTAGCGTCACACTATGATGATAAAAAAGAAATAAAACGCATATTTGAAAATGATTATATAATAATAGATGAAAGCTTTGATATAATTGGTATAGAAATGTTATCATCACTAAAAAATGTACATGCACTTGCATCAGGAATGATTGCAGGACTTGGATATGAAGATAATACGCATGCAATTATAATAACTCTAGCTTTACTTGAAATGAAGAAATTAGGAGAAGTATATAATATTAGTGACAAAACACTGTTTTCAATATCTGGGCTTGGAGATCTTGTTTTAACTGCATCATCAAAGATGAGTAGAAATTATATAACTGGTTATAATGTTGGTAGAGGATTAAGTATAGATGAATCAATAAAACAAGCTAAAACCGTAGTTGAAGGTGTAGAATGTATTAAAGTAATGAAAAGAATAGCTAGAAAAGAAAAAATTAATCTACCTATTGTTAATGCAATGTATAATATATTTTATAGTTATAAAAATACAAAAGAAGAAATATTGAAATTATTAAAAACTAATATATAGCTATTGAATAAACATAATAAACATAATAAAAATGGTAATATTTAATTGCAAAGTATTATAAAAAAGTCACTCTCTTAATTATAAAAATGCACTAGGAGAGTGGTTTATTTAAAACTTCAAAACAGTAAAAGAGTTTTAATAATGGAAGAGAAGAAAAACAAAAAACAAACAATAATTATAGTTATCGCAGTAATAGCTGTTATCGCACTATTAATAGGAGCAACAACAGCATATTTTTTAGCGCGACAACAAAGTAGTGAAAAAACTATAACAACAGGAACAGTAGGTATTAAATATACAGAT
>CALVSV010000152.1 GCA_944359595.1 uncultured Bacilli bacterium | reverse complement strand
CATTCATCAGATAATAGCAAACCTAAATTTGTATATAGATTATCATTATTCATAATATTTAATAATTTATATTTAGTATTATTTAGTTCTTTTTGTTTATTGGAAAATATACTATTCAAATATGTGAAATTCATATTTTGATTTTGTGATACTTGATTTTCAAAAATATCATGGTTTTCAAGTATTAATTTTCTTATTGATTCGTCGGTTGCTGATGCTGATACATTGCCATGCCTAACAAATACACCAGCTGGCTTTAGACCTTTATCAGCTAAATAATATGGCTTATTAGAACCGCTCATTACTTTTAAAATTATTATTTTTTTTCCTTCTACATTTTCAATAATTATATTAGTATATAGAGTTAAATCGGATTTGATTCCCTCTCTAATCATGCCACTCAAAGCTTCTGCATCTTTATTGTAATCTTTGAGTCCAACTACTTTTCCTGTATCATCAATTCCTATATAAATAGTACCGCCTTTACTATTAGCAAAGGCAATTATTTCCTTTTTTATGTCTTTTGTTAATTCTCTTTTAAGCTCCACGAATTCATTTTCAGTGTACATAATTTTCACCTCTCTAGTATATTATATACATTATATTTCAAATTATCAATTTTTTCGGCAACTTTTCAGCAACTTTTCAGCAACTTTTTTAAATAATAAATTTAATTTGAAATGTAAAAACTTTCAAATACAAAACCTCTAATTCCCTATATATTTTGACAAAATGTCAAAATATATAAATAAAATGCAGAACCGTTTAATTCTGCATGTTAAAATATATATTAAAGCATAAAGTTCGAGCAGATTTCTCAATGGTGTCCTAAGAAAGTATCTGATGCTAGTTTAAATAGTTTAATTAAATTGGTAGCAGATATAGCTAAAAGAAATAATTTAGGTACTTTAGTTAAAGGTAAAAACTTAACATGGCACTCAATATATTCAAATACAGCGTGTCCGGGTGCTTATTTGCTTTCTAAGATGGATTATATAGCCACAGAGGCAAATTAAAGCCCTCAAAATGCATCTAATTTAACATCTGGTATTGTATCAACAATCCAAAAATGGTTAAACGACAATTATAGTTATGTTTTTAGTACTATAGCAGTAGATAATTCGCTTGGTACTGATACAAGAAAACATCTAATAAAAGCATTACAACAAGAAATGAATTTACAATATAGAGCGGGATTAGATAGAGATGGCTCTTTTGGACAAGGTATAGAATCAGCAGTAATACAATACCAAAAAGATAAAGGTCTAAAGGTTGATGGTATTTTAGGAATGAATACAGCATATAGTTTATTTAATTAAAAGACTAGTAACTCTAATGTAGGGTTACTAGTTTTTTTTATAAAATCATATAAAAAATTACTCTGGAATTACTCCGAAGTGGGTAAAACAAGAGTAAAAATAGGAGTAAAAATATAAATTACATAGAAAAAATCCCTTTAAATAAAGGGATTTGTTATATACACTGGTGTCCTGGAAGGGATTCGAACCCCCGACCGTGCGCTTAGAAGGCGCATGCTCTATCCAGCTGAGCTACCAGGACATATATTAAGTGCTAATACGATATGTATTATATCGCAAAATATACAATTATTCAACTATTTTAAAAATTTTTTTAATAAAAATAAAGATTTTTTACATATTTTTTGTTACAATTATGATGGAGATGATAAGATGAAATTAAATGGAAAAATTGCTGTTGTTACTGGTGGAGCAATGGGAAACGGATTAGGAATAGTTAATGTATTTTTAAAATATGGAGCAAAAGTAATCATTTTAGATTATAGTGACAAACTTGAAAATACAGTTAATGAACTTAAAAATAGTGGTTATGAAATAGATGGATATAAAGTTGATATAAGAAATAAAGAGGAAGTTACAAAAATTATTAATCAAGTTGGTAGTAAATACGGAAAAATTAATATATTAGTAAATAATGCCGGTGTATGTAAGCTTGATACGTTTGAAAATATGGATGATGAACTTAGAGATTTTCATTTTGATATAAATATTAAAGGGACATGGAATGTTACTAAAGCTACATTACCTTATATGAAAAATATCAATGCATCAATTATAAATTTATCTAGTGTTACAGGTCCAATGGTCGCTGATAGTGGTGAGGTTGCATATGCAACTACAAAAGCAGCACTAATTGGTTTTACAAAAGGTTTATCACGTGAATTAGTTGATTACAGTATCAGAGTTAATGCCATAATGCCTGGTTATATACTAACACCAATGGTTGAAAATATGGCTGTTGAAACTAATAAAGAAAATTCAAATAGTGTTATTAACTCTATCGCATCTGCAATTCCTATGAAAAGATTAGGTACTCCTGAAGAATTAGGTGAATTAACAGCGTTTTTAGCTAGTGATGAATCAAGTTATATAACAGGTCAAGGAATTGTAATTGATGGAGGTTCAACTTTACCAGAAACAATGAGTATGGGTGTTTAAAAATCAGCAATTTAATTTGCTGATTTTAATATTTTATCTATTAATCCGTATTCTAATGCTTCATTACTATCCATAAAATTATCTCTTTCGGTATCGTTTTCAATCTTTTTTAAATCAGTACCAGTATTTAGCGCTAACAATTTATTAAGTTTATCTTTTAATTTTAAAATTCTTTCTGCTGCTATTTTTATTTCTGTTGCTTGACCTTGAGCTCCTCCAAGAGGTTGATGAATCATTACCTCAGAATTTTCTAGTGCATATCTTTTTCCTTTTTTTCCACTAGATAGCAAAAATGCAGCCATTGATGCACATATTCCAATGCATGTAGTTGAAATATCACTTTTAATAAAGTTCATTGTATCATATATTGCCATACCAGAAGTAATTGCTCCACCTGGTGAATTAATATATATATTTATATCATCGTGATTTATAGAATCTAAATATAATAATTGGGCAATAATACTGTTAGCTAAAGTATCATTTATTTCACCAGATAATAATATTATTCTATCTTTTAATAATCTTGAATATATGTCATATGCTCGTTCTCCATAACTTGATTTTTCTATTACTGTTGGAACTAAATTCATAATTTATCACCCAATAATATTTTAGTATTAAAAATTATTTTTTATTCATATAAATTTATGACAAAATAATTTTTTTTTGGTACAATATAAATAATAGAGAATAAAAGGTGAGGACAATGAATGAACATATTCAAATTAAATTAAACGATAAAACATATAAAGTTAAAAAAAATGTTACAGTTTTGAGTTTTTTGAATGCACTAAAATATGATAAGACTATTATTGCAGCAAAAGTTAATAATGATGTTAAAAATTTAAATTATGTACTTACTAAGGACTGTACTATAGAATTAATTAAATATAACGAATATATTGGAAATAAAATATATGTAAATGGACTAAAGTTTTTGTTTATAATTGCAGTTAAAGAAGTTTTATCACAAAGTGCAGAAATTAATTTTGAACATTCGATTGATAAAGGAATATACACTTCTATAGATTCTAAAGAAGGTATAAATGGGGAAGTAATTAAAAAAATTGCTGCTAAAATGTATGAATTAATTAATAATGCTACAAAAATAGAAACTATTAATGTTACAAAAAAAGATTTACTTGCATATTATAAAGCTACAAATCAAAAAGATAAGTTATTAAGTTTAATAACTAATACTAGCGATTTTGTTAATGCTAATAAATGTTTAAATTATTATGCATATTTTTATGGACAATTACCAATTGATATGTCATATATACCTAAATTTAAAATATCATATTTAGGAAAAAATAATGTGGTATTAAGATATCCAATTGAAGATAGTGATTATCTTATTCCGGATTATGTTCATCATAAAAAAATAATTGACATATTTGGTGATTATAAAGATTGGATAGAAGAGATGAATGTATTCAATGTAGGCGATTTAAATCAAAAAATTAGTGATGGTAATATAAAAGAATTTATTTTAATAAATGAGTATATGCAATTTGAAAAATTAACACAAATAGGTAATAAAATTGTGGAAAACAAAAATAATAAAAAAATAATTCTTATTGCCGGCCCATCATCTTCAGGTAAAACTACTAGTTCTAATAAATTATGTGTATATTTAAAATCTAAAGGAGTTAATCCATATTTAATCTCTACTGATGATTATTTTAAAGACAGAAGTGAAACACCTAAAGATGAAAATGGTGAATACGATTTTGATACAATTGATGCTTTAGATCTTGAACTTTTTAATAATCATTTACAAAGACTTACTAATGGTGAAGAAGTAGAAATACCAGTATTTAATTTTTTAAAGGGAATAAAAGAATATAATGGTAGAAAAATAAAATTAAATGAGGACAGTATATTAATTGTTGAAGGTATTCATGCGTTAAATGAAAAACTAACTAGTAAAATCCCTAGAGAAAATAAAATAAAAATTTATCTTTCACCATTTACACCATTAAATATTGATAATTACAATTATATTTCTACTAGAGATATAAGATTATTAAGAAGAATTATTAGAGATAGTAGAACTAGAGGAAAAACTATTTTTGACACATTAAAAGGATGGGAAAAAGTAAAAGAAGGGGAAGAAAAATTTATATTTTGTTTTCAAGATGAAGCAGATTATGTATTTAATACAGCAATAATATATGAAATTGGAGTATTAAAAACATATGTGGAACCACTTCTTTATTCAGTTCCTATCGATAGTCCATATTACTTTAATGCTAAAAGACTAATCAATTTCTTAAGAATGTTTTTCCCTATACCTGGTGAGTATGTACCTGCTGATTCTATATTAAGGGAATTTATTGGAAATAGTTGTTTTTATGAGTAAGTTTTGATAATATATAAGTAGAAAGAGTGATAATTATGAAAAGAATAGCAATCAATGGATTCGGAAGAATAGGAAGATTGGTTTTTAGAATATTAGATAGAGATAAAGATATCGAAATAGTTGCGATCAACGACTTATCTACACCTGAAGATCTTGCATATTTACTAAAATATGATACTAGTCATAGAACTTATAAAAAAAATGAAATAGCATATGATAATGAAAATATTATTATAGATGGTAAAAAAATCAAAATTTTAGCATGTAAAGATCCAAATGAATTACCATGGGATGAACTAGAAATAGATTTAGTTTTTGAATGTACTGGATTATTTACATCATATGATAAAGCATATGCACACATAAATGCTGGGGCAAAAAAGGTGATTATTTCAGCACCAGCAAAAGGAGACATTAAAACGATTGTATATAACGTTAACCATAAAATTTTAGATGGTAGTGAAAAGATAATTTCAGCTGCAAGTTGTACTACTAATTGCTTAGCTCCTGTTGCTAAAATAGTAAATGATAATTTTGGTATAAAAAAAGGGTTTATGACAACTGTTCATGCTATTACAAACGACCAAGCAACACTTGATGTTGCACATAAAAAAGGAATATATTCAAGAAGAGGTCGTGCCGCATCTTTTAATATAGTACCAACTTCTACTGGAGCGGCTAAAGCATTAGGTCTTGTAATACCAGAGTTAAAAGGAAAATTAGATGGTATTGCTCTTAGAGTGCCAACTTCTACTGGATCAGTTGTTGATTTAAATATGGTTTTAGAAAAAAATGTTAGTGTAGATGATATAAATAATATTATTAAAAATAACATAAACGAAACAATAGATTTTACAATGGAACCTATTGTATCATCTGATGTTATAGGTGAGTCCCATTCATCTATTGTAGATGGGTTACTTACACAAATACTAGACACAGAAGATGGACAGATGGTTAAAATAATTGCATGGTATGATAACGAGATGGGTTATACTTATCAAATGGTAAGAACAGCAAAATATTTTTTAAGTTTATAAAATAAATAGGGGATACCCATTTATTTTTTATATTAATAGGAGTAGGTACTAATGAAAAATAAAGGATTTACATTAGTTGAGTTAATTGTTACTGTTGCTATACTTTTAGCTTTGACTTCAATAGTTATTGTAACAGTTACTGGTGTATTAAAAAAAACAAATAAAGATTTAGATATGGCGCAAGATAAATTAATAAGAAGCGCAGTAATATCATATTATAATGAAACTGGTAATGAAGATATAACAATTGGTGATTTAGTTGATAATAAATATTTAGACAATAAATATTTAGATAAATATAATCGTAATACTAAAATAGATATATCAGATTATATTGATAATGATAATAGTAATATTAAATTATTAAGAAATGTAATATTAGATAATAATGAGATTCAAAATTATACACCAAATTTTAATAAAAGTGCAGTTTCTCAAGAATATTATGATACAGTTCCCGACACACCTGCATATTCTGGAGCAATAAAAAAAAGTGATTTGGTAGTTGAGAATGGGCTTTTTAAAGATATTGACGATGACGGAGAAACATATTATTTTAGAGGTAATGTAGAAAATAACTACGTTAAATTTCCTGGGTTAAAATCTAAAACAAAAAGTGATTATTATATGATTTTTAATAAATGGGATCATATTGATTCATCATCATACCCTACTTATGATGAGGCTAAAGAAGCATGCTTAACAGGTACTAAATATGGTGATGAGTTATACAAGTATCATGTATATGATACTAAAGAAGAATGTATTGATAATATTGTTAAAGTTGGATTTACAAAGGATGAAGATATATTATTTAGAATTGTTAGGATAAATGGAGACAAAACTATCAGATTAATTGCTGATACAGAAATAAGTGGTTCAACCTCTTTTGATGCTTCAAAGACATTTTTAGAAAATTGGTATAACGAATATTTGCCTAGATATGCACCATATTTAGCAAATTCAAGTTTTTGTGTTGATACATCAACTGATGAAGACGATATAGAAGGTGATATAACATATGGGGGATATGATAGAATGACTGGAGATTACAAACCGACATTTAAATGTCCTAGCACAACAGAAGATTTTGGTGGTAAATATAACGCTAAAATCGGATTATTAACACTCGATGAATTAGTATTTGCTGGTGGATCAAAACCAAATAAAGATTATTATTTATACGCAGGAACTGATTATATTTTATCAACACCACTGTTTTTTAGACGTGAAAACAATTATGTCGCTTATGCCAGTCGTGGCGGTGATTTTGGTGAAGCTTATCCACATGAGGGATGGAGTGCAATACCAGTTATAAATCTAAAATCCAATATATTATATGTAGAGGGTAACGGAACAAAAAATAGCCCGTATATTATTGGAAACAATTAAATAATTTAAATTGGTATCGTGTCTTATTTTGGGCTCGGTACTTTAATTGTAATATAGTAATATTAATATAGTTTATAATTAGTATATTAATGTAATTAATATGAATTTTATAAATAACTGATGACATTTTATTAGAAATTTGATACACTATTGTTAGTTAAAACTTGGAGGCGTAGTACCATGAAAAAGACTATTAAACAATTTAATTTAAAAAATAAAAGAGTTATTATAAGATGTGATTTTAATGTACCAATTGTAAATGGTAAAATAACAGATAACACTAGAATTAAATCTAGTTTAGAAACAATTAAATATGCAATAAGAAATAATGCTAAAGTAATACTTTTATCACATTTAGGAAAAATAAAAAACGAAGATGATAAAATTAAGAATGATATGTATATTGTATATCAAGAACTTGTTAAGTTGATGAAGAAAAAAATAAAGTTTGTAAATAATACTAGAGGTGATGATGTAGACGAAGCCGTTAGAAATTTAAAAAACGGACAAATATTATTGCTTCAAAATACTAGATATGAAGATTTAGAAGATAATAAAGAAAGTTCTTGTGATGAAGAGTTATCAAAATATTGGGCATCACTGGGAGATATATTTATTAATGATGCATTTGCTACTATACATAGAAAACATGCATCAAATTATGGTATTTCTAAATATTTAGATAGTGGGATAGGTTTTTTAATAGAAAAAGAATTAAAAGAGATGATGCCTGCAATAGAATTACCTGATAGACCATTTGTACTTATTTTAGGTGGTTCTAAAGTATCTGATAAGATTAAAGTTATATCAAATCTAATTAAGAAAGCTGATCATATTTTAATAGGAGGTGGAATGTGTAATACATTTTTATTATCAGAAGGGTATAATATGGGTGAATCTTTAATAGATAAAGATAGTATCGAATATTGTAAAAATTTATTAAATGAATATAGTGATAAAATAATATTGCCAATTGACTTTGTAGTATCAGATGAATTTGTAGATAAAAAAGGTACTATAAAAGATATATCTGAAATCAAAGATAGTGATATAGCTATGGATATTGGTCCAAAAACTATAGATATATTTGGTAAATATATAAATGGTGCACAACAAATTATTTGGAATGGTCCTATGGGTGTATTTGAATTTAATAATTATAATAATGGTACTAAAAAAATAGCTGAATTAATATCAAATAATTATGGTACTACTATTGTTGGTGGTGGAGATTCTGTATCAGCAGTAAAAAGTATGAAGTTAGAAAATAAATTTTCGCATGTATCTACTGGTGGTGGAGCATCACTTAAATTATTAGAAGGTGGAAATATACCTGGACTTGAAAATATAAGTGATATTGATGACTATAATATATTAAAAAAAAAACATTTTTAATAATAATTAGTATATTGTTAGTTATTTTATATTTTACATTAAAAGATAATTTTATTGGTGTAATATCTATCATTGATTCCTTAGATATAAAGTTTATTTTACTTGCGCTTTTGTTTATGGGGATATATGGTATTTTTAGATGCTTGTCTTTACATACTATGATTAAGCATTATGATAAAAATTTTAGTTTTATAAAAACTATTAGAAATGCACTTATTACTGTATTTTTTAATGGTACTACTCCTTTTGCGACAGGTGGACAACCAGTACAAATATATTATTTGAAGAAAGAAGGTTTAAAACTAGAGGATAGTATTGCAGTTGTATTACAAAATTTTGTAGTATATCAATTTGTATTAATATTATTTGGTGCATTCGCAATTATCTTAAACAATGTATTTAACTTATTTAATAACGTAACATTATTATCACAACTAACTGTTTTAGGGTTTTTAATAAATTTTGTTGTTATGATTGCATTATTGCTTATAAGTTATACACATAAATTAGATAACTTTATTGTATCAAAAGTTATTGATATATTACATAAATTAAAGATTATTAAAAATGAACATAGACTAAAAAAAAGAGTTCAAAAAAAAGTTTATAATTTGTATAATAGTGCTTGTGAACTAAAAAAACATAAAACAATTTATATTAAGTGTTTTGTATATAATTTTTTAGCGTTTATATTTTTATATACAATTCCATATATTTTAATATTAAGCGTTCCAGAAGAAGTAAATATGAGCTATATAGCCAGTTTTGTTGGGATTGCTTATGTAATGCTTATTGGTTCTTTCGTTCCAATACCTGGTGGAAGTGGTGGACTTGAATTTGCGTTCGTTAAATTTTTTGGCTCATATATAATAAATTATGTAACTGCAACATTAGTTATTATTTGGAGATTTATAACTTACTATTTTGGTATGATTTTTGGTTTTATAGCTATTGGAACACACAATATAAAAAAATAGAGGTGAATAAAATGCGAATAGGAATATTTACTGATACATATCCGCCATATATTAATGGTGTATCTACTAGTATTTTAGTGTTACAACATGCTCTAGAAAAATTAGGACACCAAGTATATATAGTTACTGTTAATCCAAAAAATAGTAAATACGAATATGAAAATGAGGGGGGTAAAATATTAAAAATTCCTGGTGTGCCAATACATATTTATGATTATAGATTAACAAGTATTTACCCCATAAGATGTATCAAAAAAATTAAAAAATGGAAACTAGATGTAATTCACTCGCATACTGAATTTGGCATTGGTACATTTGCTCGTATTATATCTAAACAATTCAAAATTCCACTTGTTCATACATATCATACTATGTATGAAGATTATATACACTATATTACAAAAGGTTATTTTAACTACACTAGCAAAAAAATAGTGGAATATTTAACTTTGTTTTATTGTGATAAAACTATTTCAGAACTTATTGTTCCAACAAAAAAAACATATGACTTATTTAAAACTAAATATAATGTAAAAAGAAATATACATATAATTCCTACTGGAATTGAAATTGAAAAATTTTATAAAGAAAACATTAAAGAAAATGATATAAAAAAATACAAAGAAATGTATGGGATTAAAAATAAAGATTTTGTTATAATATTTGTTGGAAGACTTGCAGAAGAAAAAAACATTGAATTTTTATTGGAATCACAAAAAGAAATATATAAAAAACATAAAAATATTAAACTGCTTATTGTTGGTGATGGTCCAGATATGGAAAAATATAAAAAATATGTAAAAAAAGAAAAGTTAGAAGATAATATAATATTTACTGGTAAAGTAAGTTTAGATGTAATACCATTTTATTATAGAATAGCTAATGTATTCGCAACAGCATCTAAAACAGAAACACAAGGTTTAACTGTAATAGAAGCTATGTCTGCTAGTATTACACCAATTGTTATAAACGACGAAAGTTTTAAGAATGTAGTTATTGATGATTTAAATGGTAAAGTATTTTCAAATAAAAAAGAATATAAAAATATTATATTTAATTTATATAATGATAGGAATATGCTCAATAGATTATCGAATCAAGCTAGATTATCATCTAGTGAATATTCATCAAAATATTATGCAGAACGTGTGTTAGATGTATATAATATAGCTATAAATA
>CALVSV010000151.1 GCA_944359595.1 uncultured Bacilli bacterium | reverse complement strand
TATAAAAAATAATTCAAATTTACTTATATTTAATCAAATCTATTCAAACTTACTCGAATTTTACAAGTAATGAAAAGCCTTAAAAATAAAGGCTTTTTTGATATTTTGCACTATATCACTAATTAGAGCTTTTTTTTCATACCCGATAGTCGAGGGTTCAAATTCCCCTCTTGCTACCAATTTTGATTAATTACTAGATTATAAACCTAGTTTTTTATATGCTTATATTATTATTAATATATTGAATTTGTTATAAATTAATATTATAATATTATCGAAGGAGAGATTTATATGTCTAACAAAAGTATAGGTAAAACTATATATAATTTAAGAAAAAATAAAGGGTTAACTCAACAAGATCTAGCCCACAATTTAAAAGTTAGTGATAAAACAATATCAAAATGGGAAAGAAATTTGGAAATGCCAGATGTTAAGTTAATACCTAAACTTGCTGAAGAGCTAGATATAACTATAGAAGAGCTTTTGGATGTAGATATTAAAAACAATAATAAAACAGATGATATTGTAAACATAATATTAATATGTATAGGTATAGCTATGGGAATATGTATAATAGTTAGCTCAATATTAAAACAATTAGATGTTAATAGTGCATTTACTATGCTTGGAATAGGACTTACTAGTATATCATTTTATTTACTTAAAAATAAAGAAAATTAGTTTTTCTAATTTTTTTATATAGTATTTATGGAAACACTAGCTATTAAGATGCGTCCTAAAAAGATCAGTGATGTAATTGGACAAAAACATTTAATTGGTGAAAATAAAATATTATCAAACTTAGTAAAAAATAAAAAATTATTTTCTATGATTTTATATGGAAAACCAGGAATAGGTAAAACAACCATAGCTTTAGCGATGGTAAATGAATTAGGATTTAAATATAGACTTATAAATGCTGTAACTCATTCAAAAAAAGATATAGATATAGTGATTGAAGAGGCAAAATTATACGATGGCATAGTACTTTTAGTTGACGAAATCCATAGACTAAATAAAGATAAACAAGATATTCTACTACCCCATTTAGAATCTGGGTTGATAACTTTAATTGGTATGACTACTTCTAACCCATTTCATAAAATAAACCCAGCAATTAGATCAAGATGTCAAATATTTGAACTAAAAGAACTTAATAGTTCAGATATAGATGAAGCAATAAATAAAGTAATAGATTCTAAAATATTAGATAATTTAAAGATAGATGAAGATGCTAAAAAGATGATTATATCATCTTCATCTGGTGATTTAAGACATGCATATAATTTAATAGAAATGGCTTATTATTCGTCAAATGATCAACATATTACAAAATCTATGTTAGAAGATATGGGTTGTAAAGCAATATTATTTCATGATGCAAATGAAGATGGATATTACGATGTTATATCTGCTTTTCAAAAATCTATTAGAGGAAGTGATGTAGATGCATCTCTTCATTATTTAGCTAGATTAATAGAGGCTGGCGATTTAGATATTATATGTAGAAGATTAAATGTGATAGCTTATGAAGATATAGGGCTTGCTAATCCTAGCGTAGGTCCTATGGTTGATGCTGTTATAAATAGTGTTGAACGTTTAGGATTACCTGAGGCGCGTATTCCACTTGCTAATATGGTTATTATCCTTGCCCTATCTCCTAAGAGCAACTCTGCTTATTTAGCTTTAGATAACGCTATATCAGATGTTAGAAAGGGAAATACATCTAATGTACCAAATAATATTAAAACTACTTCACCAACATATTTGTATCCTCATGATTATCCTAATCATTTTGTTAAACAACAGTATATGCCAGATAATTTGATTGGTAAAAAATATTATATTGCTCAAAATAATAAATATGAAAATAATCTTAAAATAATTTATGATAAATTAGAAAGTTTAAAAAAATAACATATTATGACATTATTCCTTACTACAATATTTTATTATAAATATGTAGTGAAAGGATTGATTGTTATGAAAAAAAGTAATTTAATACCTATTATCTTATCTTTAGCTATTGGTATATATTTAGGTAATATAATATATACTAGTTATAAAAATAATTTAAAATTAGAAGAAAGTTTTAATGAAGATAATGTTGCTTATATACTACAACAAGGTGTATATTCTAGTAAAGATTCAATGAATGAAAATACTAAAAATTTAACAGATTATATTTATGTATTAGATAATAATAAATATGTTGTATTTGTATGTATTACTTCTAATATGGATAATGCAAATAAAATTAAAACAATCTATAATGATAAAGGTATAGATATATATATTAAAGATATAAATATTAGTGATAGTGCATTTTATGAAAAGTTAAAAGAATATGATAAAATGATTAGCAATAACTCTGATAATAATGAAATTTTAAATATTGAAGAACAAGTATTAAAAGAATATGAATTATTAATGAGTGAATAATATTTTAAATTTATTACTTTTATATTATAATATACATAAAGGCGTGTGATAATATGATAAATGTACATAAGAAGAAAATAGATACTAAATATATTGTACTTATAATAATTGGTATAATTATATTATTACTTACTATTTTTTCATTTATAATAAAAGATAAAAGAGATTTATCAGCACCAGAAAGATTTTTAAAAGATATATTTATTAGTGTTGAAAATGTTGTTTTATTTCCATTTAGATTTATTTCTGATGAAATAGAAGAATTTATAAATTTAAAGGATGTATATGAAGAAAATAAAGTATTGAAAAGTAATTTAGATAGATATGATTTGTTATATACACAAAATCAAGAATTAAAAAGACAAATAGAAGAATTAAAAGAAGAATATGGTGTAGAAACTGTATTAAGTGAATATGAATATATAAAATCTACTGTAATAAATAGAAATTTAAATTATTGGTATGATACTATTACTATTGATAAGGGAACTAAAGCTGGTATAACAAAAGACATGGCAGTTATAACTAGTAAAGGACTTATAGGTAAAATAATTAAGGTAACAAAAAATACTAGTGAAGTAAAACTTATTACTTCATCTAATTCTAATAATAAGATATCTGTAATAGTAGAAACTCCAAATAATACAAGATTATATGGTATTTTAACTGATTATGATAATAATAAAAATACATTATCTATAGAAGGTATTAGTGATAATTCAACAATAGATAAAGGATCAAAAGTATATACTAGTGGATTAAATGATATATTCCCAAGCGGAATATTGATCGGTGAAGTAAAAAATGAAAAAAAAGATAATTATGGTTTATCAAAAGTTGTATATGTAACCCCATCTAATGATATGTCTGATATTACTTATGTTACTGTATTAAAAAGGAAAAACTAAATATGTTTATGTATATAGTAACTATAATTTCTTTTTTATTAGATCTTTTTCTATCAAATATAATACCAATTATTAATTCATCTAATATTCCATTAATACCTATGTTTACTATTATATCTTTAGTTATTATGTATCCATATTTTATTCATAATAAAAGATCATTTATTATATACTGTATGATAATAGGTTTTATTTATGATATAGTTGTAACTAATACATTATTAGTAAATATGATAGTATTTGCTTTTATAGGTTTCATAATATTATTATTAGATAATAATCTATCTAACAATTTAAGTAGTATAATAGTAAAATCATTAATAATTATAGTAATATATGATATTATTATATATTTTATATTAATATTAGTTGGATATATTAACTTTAATATACTTAATTTATTATTTAAAATATTAAAATCATTATTATTAAATTTAATATATATAATTATTACATACAATATAACTGAGAAAATAGCAAAAAAATTAAGAATAAAGAAATTAATATAACTTTATTCTTAATTTTTTTCATTAGGAAAATCAAAATCTAAATATACATAATTATCCATATCATAAGCCAAATTATCTTCTATCATTTTTTTAGTAGTTTTACAACATTTAGAAATTCTTTTACCATTAAATAATGGATTTATATATCTAATTTTTGCTCCATGATGTACATAGTAAACATCTTTAGGTTCTTCTTTTGATATTTTTACTTTCTTTGCATTTTTCCAAATATTAAATATGTTATTATATTTAGAATTTTCTATAATACTAATTACATCACTTTCTTTTA
>CALVSV010000150.1 GCA_944359595.1 uncultured Bacilli bacterium | reverse complement strand
ATATAAACCACCTTTCCTTGAGGTGGTTTTATTTTTATATTTTACTATTAACAATTTATAATCTTATATTGAATTATATTACTATACTGCTAAATATTTAAACTTATCTGGTACAATCGCTGGAACTATCAATATTTATAGCAATGCTTATATTGAGGGAAGTAAAGTAATAAATACAGCAACAAGAGCAAATTTAATATTAAATAAATCTTTTGATTCTAATAATTCTATACCTATATCAAAGGGCAAATATCGTATTATAACCGAAGGTATTATTATTGGAACTGGATATTATGAAGCTGGGTGTCATGAAGATGGATCTTATTTTTCTCCAGTAAGAATAGAATCATCGCAATTTACAGAAACAAAAAATGATATAAATAAAGAAGTGATATTTACACAAGATGATATATTAAAATTAAATGTTTCTTGTGGTAGTAGTAGTTTTTGTTCTGGAGGATATTCATGTGGAACTTTAAGTATAGAAATGATAGATTAGTAAATGGTTAAATAAAAGGTGGTTAGCTCATATCTATTCGGAGCTGACCACCCCCAACTGCTCTAATATATATTTTTTAAAATTGATATTTTAAACAAAATTTATAAACATTTTTTATTAAACATGATTATTCACATATATTTTTATATATACAACTTATATAATAATAATGATATTTATTTTCTTCTATCGGTACAATCTCTGGAACTAATATGATTATTAAAAGTAACGCTATGACTGAACCGAATAAAAATGTAACAATAATTAAGAATGTCGCACAATTTCATTCAAAATCTGCAGGAACATTTAATATTAATATCAGCAAAGGTTCTTATATTATTAGTATTATTGATGGAGAAGATGGAGAGTCAGGAAATCATGATTTCGACATGTCATCAGGATTATGGTGCAAAGGAGAAGCTGGTACATCAGGACAACCATCTAGTATAACATATCAAAGTCAAAAATATACTGCTGGAAATACAAGTATGAATATTATAAATAATTCTACTATTACAGTAGTTGTAGGGACAGGTGGTCAAGGTGGAGATTCTAAATTAGAAAATGGAGAAAGCAGTGGAAACTGTCGTATAGGCTCTAATGGAGCTAATGGCAGTATAAGTATTATTCCAAATTAATATACAAATGTATCTCTGATTATAGAGATACATTTTTTACTGCATATAAGTATTAACAAATATTTACATATATATAAATTAATAAGCTATAATACTAAATCTTTTCAATTATGCGGTACAATCGGAGGAACGCAGCTAACTATTAAAAGTAATGCCCTAGTTGATAAAGATAAAATAATTATTGCATCATATTTTTGTAATGGTGACATAATGCATTCTGATAAGGTGTATGAATTTGAAGGAACAAATCGTTATACTATTGAATTTGGTAAGTATGAAATAAAAGTCAAAGGTGGCTCATGTGTTGGTTATCCTCCAGTTTTTTACCCAGGTCCAAATACTATTGTTACTTATAATCATAATCAAACTCTTAATGGTGCTGGTGGACATGGTGGACCATCTTGTGGTGAAGGTGATGAAAATAATATTACTGTAGATATAATTGATTCTGTTATTCAAATGGATATTGGTACAGGTGGATATGTAAAAATTATTCCCATCAATTAAATTATATAAAAGCATCTCTTATTTGAGATGCTTTTATAGTATTTAAAAATAATATATCAGCTATTTTGATGTAATTAGAATACTACCATTTTTACCATTTCCACCATTAGGACAAGCACCAGTATTTCCAGTTGAAGAACCACCAGCTCCACCTTTTCCTATATAAAATGAGATAATCTCTTGTTTATCAAGATTAATAGTGAAATTCTTAACATTATCAGAAGTTGCTGAATAATATTCATTAACTGAATCAAAAGTTGAAGTCTCACCAGACTGACCTGGATTACCGTTACAATAATAAAATTCTTGATATGGACCAGTATAACCAGATGATCCGCTTTTACCACCTTGTAATTCAATAGAATATGAACCTTGACTAAGTATTATACTATTATATCCTTGAATATCTGTTGTATAAGAAGATACTTTAGACAATATATTACATAATTTATTGTTTTCTAATAATGCATTACTTGTAATTGCTATTGTTCCAGAGATTGTACCATGTAATTAGAAAGAGTAAACGATATACTGATATTATTTTTACTTACTTTATTTACTGTTAATAACTGACAAATAGAAAAGCACCCCTATATAGAGGTGCTATATATTAATTAATAGGTGTAATAATAATTTGACCAGAACATTGATTATACTTAGGAATTCCTGGAGAAATATCAATATTAATATCTGATACAATAATATCTTGAATTATAGCTGTAGGAATATTATAATTCCCAGTTCCCCCTTTTCCTTCAATTTTTTGAATTTTATTATATTTTATATATGATGATTCTCCAGTTTCGGCATTTTGAGTAAGTGGATTAAGATAACCACATCCACCTTGTACCGATATATTATATTTTCCTGGTTCTATTGTACCTAATAATTTGTTATTAAAAATATATTGTTTATCTGTATGCATAATATCTGCTTGATAATAACTATTAAGAGATATTAAATTATTTAAAGAATGAAGTGAATTACTATTAATCTTAATAGTTCCTCCGATTGTACCTACTCTGTCCGCTGTAACGGCCACTCCAATTGTACATTTTGCACCTACTTGAAGAGTGTTACAAGTGTTAGATTTTATCTTATATGGCTCTGATATAGTCGGAGCAGAAAAAGTAATCGGCAAGCTCCCTGTATTAGTTACAGTAATAGTTTTTGTTGCAGACTCTCGACCATACTCAACTGTACCAAAATCTAATGTTGTTGTAGATATACTGTAAGAGCTGGTAGTACCTGTTACAGATAACGCTACTGTTTTAATGCTTTCTCGTAATGCATCAGTAACAATATTTAAGCTACCTGTGTTTGCTCCAGGAGCAGTAGGCGTAACTTTAACATTGACAACACAAGTCGCATTTGGAGTTAAGGACGCTCCACAAGTTTTACTCGCTACAGTAAATGGGCTTGTTGCAGTAATACTGCTTACTGCCAGATTTACATTACCTGTATTTCTAATAGTAACAGCTTTAGTAGTTGAAGCACTACCTACAGGCACACTGCCAAAATTTAAACTTGCAGGTGATACAGTAAAAACTCTATCTAAACCTTTAACTCTTAATGAGACTTCTTTAATAGGTGCACTCGTAACATCAGTTATAACCCTTAAAGTATCAATAATTTCTCCAGTTTTATTTGGAGTAACCTTCACATTGATATTACAGCTCTCTGATGCCTGTAATGTAGAGCAATGACTAACAGCTTCAAAAAATCCATTGATAACTGTTGCTCCTTTTATATTAACAGGCTCTGTTCCTGTATTAGTTACACTGATGTCTTTATTGTATGTCTGCTCAGGATAAATATACTTTTCACCAAAATTTAAACTTGAAGCATTTAATGCATAATCACTAAAAATACCCTCTGCAGTTAAATTAATAACATAATTATTGTTATTTAACTCATTAGAAATAAAAGATAATTTATCATTAATTGTACCTCCATGTGTTGGACTAACTTCAATATCTATTTCACATATTCCATCAGGTTGTATTTCTGACAAACAAGTATTATTTGTAATAGAATATTCATCATGTCCATGAATATCTTGTATAACAAAATCAGATACTAATAATGGAGCATTACCAATATTATGGATATACAATGTCTGAGAATTAGTTGCAGCAACATTTACTCTTCCAAAATCTAATATTTCACCATTTTTAACAGATAACTCTAACACTGGATGAGCACCGCTGCCTGTAAAGATAACATTGTATCTGTTCGTATCATTAAATACTATCGTTAATACATCTGTGATAACAGTACCATCATTTGATGGAGTAAACTCTACCTGAACAACACACGACTTGCCTGAATCAATTACTGAACATAGATTATTTTTTACTTTAAAATTTTTATTTATAGCAAAATCAGCAGAATTAATAGTTATACTATCATACCCTGCATTAAAAACTTCTAAGTCATGAGTAACTGTTTTATTAACTGAGCCTATTTTTACTTCATTATCTACTGATAATGCAGAACCTGAACCAATACCTGATATCTTAACTTCATGTGATAATAAAGCATCGTTAGATGTAATATTTAATGATGCAATTACTTCTCCATACTCTACAGGTTTGAATGTGAAGTTTAAAGTACATTCTTCATTATGTTTTAAGTCTTTAATACAAGCAGCAGGTTCAAATGTAAAAATATCTTCAGAACCTAAAATATTAGAAGCTATATTTAATGAAATATCAGATATTTTTAATATATCTTTACCTGTATTTTTGATAATTAAATCTTTACTAGATTGATTTCCTAAATCTACCCTGCCAAAATTAAATTCGTTTTCTACATATAATTTAGGTTCAATGCCCTCACCCATTGTTGTAAAATCAATATTAAATATGTCCCCTGAATCAATACGAGAGTATATTTGGACAAGACCACTATATTGCTGAGCTTCTGTTGGAGTAAATTGAACATAAATTTCACAAGTGTTACCTTTGTGTAACGATGTATTTAAGCAGGTAGTTTTCTCATTATTAATTGATAAATTAGCTCCAGATATTTTTATATCTTCTATACTAAAAACACTATCATTTTTATTATGAAAAGATATTTTTTGTAATCTAGGTTTATTTAAAGATACTAAACCAAAATCAATAGTATTACTATCAAAATCAATAGAGCCTGAAACTTCTCCATCACCTAATTCGTTACCGTTATCATCAGTTCCACCAATTTGTCCGCCGCCAGTTTGACCACCAGAACCACCAAAATCAATATCTGGTTTATCTCCTTGTACTCTTAAATCGACAATATAAGGACTATTAATACTATTGGAACTTATTACTAATTTTCCTGATGCTCCACCAATTAAATTACCAGTAGCTGCTTGTACTTGAAACCCTTCTTTTTTACCAGGTTGAAAATGTCCTTTAAAATTTTCTGGTAATATAATTGAAAAAACTTTATTATTAGCTATTATTTCCATATTAGATATAATAGCATTACCATCACCAATATTCTCTATCATAATATCTTTTACTGCAAAATTATTTATTCCAAGATTACCAAAATCTATAATTTCACCAGTATCGGCTGCCAGCTGAGGTGATGTAATTTCTGAATATTTCGCATCTACTTTAAAAATACCATCAAATTCCTGATTATTCTCGTTAATAAAAGTTGCTTTATGGATATCTGAAGTATTTATTGTTCCTTGACCTGGACCTGCTGTTAAGATATTATCTTTAGGTAAATATAAATACTCTGACATATCAATTTTAAGCGATTTATCACCAAATGTTTTAGGTGCATAATTCACTTTAAAATTATACGACATACCAGGACGTAGTGGATTATTAAAATTATCTGCTGTTGTTATAGTTAAATCTTCACTTCCAGTTTCTGGCAAATCTACCTGCATTGCAAACTTACCAGTATTCGTAACAGTTACTGATTGAGAATGTGTCTTATTTGCACCAGAAATATCAAGATTACCAAAATTTAATCTTTCATTCATAGATAATTTAAACAAATCACTTTTTTCAATAAGTTTAAATGATGTATCTGTATTATCTTCACATGATATAAGCATAATACAGGCAAACATTAGTAAAATAATATGTTTAAATCTAAACATAATGTCCTCCAAAAAAATTTTATTTTATATTATTATTTCTACAATGTTACATTTTTAATTAATTGATATAATAAAATAGAAAGGAAAAAGAATGCCTCAACAGAATACACTGATGAGGCTGTTATGTTAAATATTAAAATCTGAATCTGCCATTTACGCCCATTATAAACTGAAAGCCTTCTTTTTGGCCATAACCATTATCTAAACTGTGTAGAAATGCTATCTCTGGAATAATATCTATATATTCATTAAATTTAATACTCACATTAGCATAAATGCCTAATTCACTATCTACATTAATATAATCTTTAGAATGTGAGCCCATATAACCCAGCCCAAATTGTGGGATATATTTTATATTATCTTTACTAAATTCATACCCTGCTGCTGCGGCAAACCCAAAACTGAAAATATCACTGTGTCCTATATTTTCAATAAATCCAGTTCCTTGAAAATTATCTCTAATATATCCATAAACAGGATTTAATTTTTCATTAGTTAAAGCATTTGTTTGATACAAGTTAAGCCCTAACCAGCCAGTGAAATCAAAAAAACCTTTATCTAACCAGTAATATCTGCCACCAGCACCTAGTGATGCAGTATGAACATCATCTTTTTTATAAGTATGTTCCTGTGCATAAACTGTTACCCCATAAGATGCAAATGCTTTTAATGAAAGCAGATTTTTATAATCATAATAATATGCGGCTTCTAATCTAGGTATCGCTGCAAAACCTAAAAATGCGTTATTAAAATTTCTTGCAAAAAAAGCATTGTCGTTTGCCTGTTCATAATCTGGACCTAAATATGGAAATATTAATGCTGCTTCAAAATTTTCAATTCCATACCTTACTTGTAATCTTCTGTTATCAGAATTTAATGCACCAAAATTCGTCAAACCTTGATAACCATTTAAAACTTGTCCCATTTGGTAATATGCAAGGGTATTGTCACGCCCAACAGAAATAAACTGATTATATTTGTCTTGAAAATTATATGTTAATACATATTTTCTCACATAATCAGATATCCCTAACTCAAATTGTAATGCAAGATTTTTATATGTCAGGTCTATTCCAAAAAATGA
>CALVSV010000149.1 GCA_944359595.1 uncultured Bacilli bacterium | reverse complement strand
CAAAGCCTAAAATAGCTGATTATCCGTTTACAACTCTAAAACCTAATTTAGGTGTTACTAAAACTAAAGATGGAAGAAGCTTTGTTATTGCTGATTTACCCGGATTAATAGAAGGTGCATCATTAGGTGAAGGTCTTGGTGATAAGTTTTTAAAGCATATAGAAAGAACACGTGTTATTGCGCATATTATTGATATGAGTGGTATTGAGGGTAGAGATCCTATCGATGATTTTAATATTATTAATAAAGAACTTAAAGATTTTGATAAGAAACTTATGGATAAACCTATGATTGTTATAGCAAATAAAATGGATATACCATCTAGTAAACAAAATTTAGAAAAATTTAAAGAGAAATTTAAAGATATAGAAGTATTTAGTATTTCTGCATTGAACCATGAAGGTATAGATAATGTATTGATTAGACTTGCTGATATGTTAGATGAAATACCAATATCTAGTATTTACGATGATGAACAGTTTGAAAGTCATGTTGTATATAAATTTGTTAATGATAAAACATTTAAAATAACAAAAGATGATGATGGAACATGGGTTGTTTCTGGTGAACAAATTGAAAAATTATTTAAAATGACTAAATTTAATAGCGATGAATCAATAAAAAGATTTTCTAATAAATTAAGAAAAATGGGGGTTGATGATAAACTATATGAGATGGGAGCTAAACAAGGTGATAGTGTTAGAATATTAGATTTTATATTTGAATTAAAATAACTATTTACTGTTATAAAAAAATATAAATAAATATGACTCAACTACTATAAAAAGTATTTAAAATATGATAAAATAAGAATTGATTTAATGCAGTAGGGAGTGATTGCATTGGGAAATATTGTAAATGCAACTACATTGATTTGGGCTATAGTAATAACAATAATAGTGTTTATATTTATTATAATACTTATTGTTAAAAATAAAAAAATTAAAGATCTTAAAAAACATGTAGAAAAATTAGAAATAGAAAAAAATTCCATTGTTAATGCACCTGTTTTAACAGAACTATCAAAAGTACAAGCACTAGTAAAAAATGAGAGAATGACTGATAGATATAATAATTGGAATGATGAAATAACTTTATTAAAAGATAAAACTATTCCTAAAATTACAGATATGATACTTGAAATAGATGCCTTATTAGAACAAAAACAATATACAATCGTAATAAAAAAAATGACTGATATTGAAGTTGAAATATTTAAGTCTAAAGAAAAAGCAGAGTTTTTATTAGAAGAGATGCATCTTATAACTAGTAGTGAGGCTAGAAATAGGGACTATATTACTAAGTTAAAATCACAATATAGGGAAGCTATTAGTAAATATAATAATACTATTAAAGATTATGGTGAAATAGCTGAATCTATCGAATTACAGAAGGAAAATATTGAAAAAAGATTTAAAGCTTTTGAATCGCTATTAGAACAAAGTGAATATGATGAAGTAGAAAGATTAATAGATTCATTAGATGATATGATTAGAAATATAACTGTTGTTATAGAAGAAGTTCCTGCTATTGTATTGATGGGTAAAACTATTATTCCAAAAAGAATTAATGAAATAAGATCAATATATGATAATATGTTGAGTGATGGATATCAATTAGATTATCTAAATATTGAATATAATATTAAAGAGATTGAAAAGAAAATAAGTGATATATTTGATAGAGCAAAAATATTAAATGTTGAAGATAGTATACTAGAACTTAAAACTATGAATGAGTATTTTGATAATGTATTAAATGATTTTGATACTGAAAAACGTAGTAGGAAAGAATTTGAAGATACTTCTAAATTTGTCTCTGAAAAAATTACTAAATTAGAAAATATTATGCATGATTTATATGAACAATTAGATGATTTAATAAAAAATTATGATTTAACAAACGAAGAAATTGCAGTTTTGTCTGGAATTAATACTGATTTAGAAGCACTACATAAAGATTATGATATACTTGATACACACTTAAAACAACATACATTTGCATATTCTAAACTAAATAATGAGTGTGAAATATTGGGCGTTCGTGCATCTAAAATTGAAGATAGATTAAATTATTGTTTGGAAACACTTGGTACTCTTAAAGATGATGAAAAAAGAGCAAGAGAACAGCTTAGAGAAATTAAATTATTGCTTAAAGATTGTAAATATAGAATTAATGAATATAAATTACCAGTTATTAATAATAAATATTTTGTAGAGCTAGATGAAGCAAACATGTCTATTAGAGAAATAGTAAAAGAACTAGATAGAATGCCTATAAATATTAATACATTAAACACTAGAGTAGATACATCACGTGATTTAGTATTAAAACTTTATAATACTACTAATGAAATGATTAAAACTGCTAAACTTGCTGAAACATCGATTGTATATGGTAATAGATATAGAAGTAGTGAGTCATCAGTTAATGATGGATTGAATATTGCTGAAAAATACTTTTTTAGAGGTGATTATAAGAGAGCACTTGAATCTAGTATTAATGCCATAGAAATAATAGAACCAGGTATATATAATAAATTATTAGAAGAAAGTAAATAAAGGTATATTGCCTTTATTTTTAAATTAATTTAAATTTATAGACAAAAATTAAAAAATTTTATATAATTAAAGTGCCATGAAAAAGTATAAAAATGAAAGGAGTAGAAATGAAATTATTTAACAACAATGAAAATCAAGATGATGTAAAAGTAGTAGCCTTGGGTGGACTTGGTGAAGTTGGTAAAAATATGTATGTTATTGTTTATAATTCTGAATTAGTTATAATTGATTCTGGTGTAATGTTTCCAGAAGATGAATTATTGGGAATTGATTATGTTATTCCAGATTATTCATTTTTAAAAAAGAATCAAGAAAAAATAAAAGCATTAATAATAACACATGGTCACGAAGATCATATAGGAAGTATTCCATTTTTATTACAAACTGTTAATATACCAACGATATATGCACCAAATCAAGCAGTTCCACTAATTAGAAAAAAATTAGATGAAAGAAATATTCCTTATAAGGGATTAATATCTTATACTGAAAAAACAAAGATAAAAACAAAATATTTTAATATAGAATTTTTTGCAACAAATCACTCTATACCAGATTCACATGGTGTAGTAGTTAATACACCTAATGGTACAATAGTATCTACTGGGGATTTTAAATTTGATTTAACACCAATTGGACCGTTTGCTAATATACATAAAATGGCTTATGTTGGTAGTAAAGGAGTAAGTCTATTATTAAGCGACAGCACAAACGCTTTATCAGAAGGATTTAGTTTAAGTGAAAGCAAAGTAGATGAAACTCTTGCAGAAATATTTGAAAAAGAAAAAAATAATAGAATTATATTGGCTACTTTTGCATCTAATATATATAG
>CALVSV010000148.1 GCA_944359595.1 uncultured Bacilli bacterium | reverse complement strand
TACTGAAATAATAAGTCCATTAAATCTTAGAATATATCGAGACATGACATACATAATATTTATTGTACAATCTATTCTTTTAATTATTCCTATATTAAGAGGTATAGGTTTTGATGTTAAAAAATTTAATTTTAAAAAAGATATTGCAGATTTAAATTTAAATGAATTAGATAGTGAAGAAATTGAAATAGATTTTAAAGTAGATAAAAGTAAAATTAAAAGAAGAATAAATAAATTTGGTAGAACGTCCAGCTATATATTTTTAAGAAATAAAATTATTATATATAGAATATTATTGGTTGGCATTATAATTTTTATGGGATATTTTGCTTTAAATGTATTAGTTATAAATAAAGTATATAGTGAAAATAAAATTGTTCAATTAGATAAATATTCATTTAGAATAAATAAATCATATATTACAAGGTATGATAGTAATAATAATTTAATAGAAGGTAATTATAAATATATAGTTGTAGATTTTACTCCAATTAATAATATAGAGGATAATACATTCGCTATTAATAAGATAGATTTAAAAATAGGGGATAATTATTATTTTCCAATTACTACGATATATTCTGATTTTATTGATATAGGATATGGCTATTCGCGACAACCATTAAATACACAAAGTAATCTTAGTTATATTATGGTATTTAGAATACCTTTAGAGCAAAAAACTAATCGAGTAATATTAAGATATATAAATTCAGTAGAATATAAAAATGGTAATGCAATAAATAAATATAAAAGTTTTAGACTAAAATTAAACGATGATAGTGATATAATAAACATTAATAATAATGTAGGAAATACAATAAATATAAATTCTAATATCATTAAAATAGATAAATATGATATAAATAATGAATATAGTTATACACAAAAAGAATGTAACAGCGCTAATGAATGTAGTGATATAAATAAAAAAATAAGTGTTACAAATTATGGATATACTATAATGAAATTAACAGGTGAATTTAAATTAGAAAATAAAGGTATAGAAAGAAATTATGGAGATTATGCTAATTATTTATCAAATTTGATGTATGTTGAATATACTGTTGATTCAACAAAAAAAAGAGTAATAAATATTAACTCTATAACTCCTACTAAGCTTATTAGTGAAGGTAAAGAATTATATATTGAAGTACCTGAAGAAATAGTTAACGCAACAAGTATTAATTTACATATTAAATTTAGAAATTCTGATTATAGTATAAAATTAAAATAAATTAAAAAGCAAGAAACTAGAGTTTCTTGTTTTTTATACCATATATGTATCATTACTCGAATAATTATTATTAGTTGTTTGATAGGTTGAATTATTTTTATTTTCTAACAATTGAATTTTTTCTTCTAATTTTTTTACAACTCTTTCCAATTTGTCTACTCTAATATTTAATGAGTTATCATAATATGGTTGCGTTTGATAATTAGGATACTGTACCATTCCTGGGTTATTATAATACATCATATTATTTGATGAAAATGGCATTCCAGGCATTGGTGTTGAAAAATATGCTTGATTATCAAAAAACATTTCTCTATCGTCTTTATTTCTTCTCAAAATAATCACTCCTTGATAAATATTATGTAATTTTTTAAAAAATATAATAGATTATTATTAATAAATAGTATATAATGTTTTTTGTGATGTATTATGCGTATTAGAAATGTAAAAAATAAAGAAGAAATAATTAATAGATCTAAATTGATTGTTAGAAATCCAATAGAATATAGGGGAAAATGGAATACATTATTTAATAATAATAATCCAATATATTTAGAAATAGGTATTGGTAAAGGTAAATTTATAATAGAAAATGCAAAAAAGTATACGAATATAAATTTTATTGGAATTGAAAAAGAAGATAGTATTATTCCTAAAGCATTAGAAAAAGAAGAAAAATTAGATAATTTAAGATTTATACTTATGAATGCTTATGATATTGATTCTATTTTTGATAAAGAAATAAGTAGGATATATCTTAATTTTTCGGATCCATGGCCAAAAAAAAGACATGAAAAAAGGAGATTGACTGCAAATAAATTTTTAGTAAAATATGATAATATATTTAAAGATAAAAATGAGATATTTCTTAAAACTGATAATAAAGAATTTTTTGCATATTCAATTGAATCATTAAATAATTATGGATATAAATTTAAAAATATTACTTTAGATCTTGTTGATAGTGATGATAATGTTATGACTGAATACGAAAAAAAATTTAGAGACAAAGGTATACTTATAAACAGTTTAGAAGCATATAAAAATAAATAAAACTATGGATAGAAATATAAATGTATGATATACTTATATAATAAGCAAGTGGGTGATAAAATGCAGAGATACTTTGCCAAATGTAGAATACATGATGAATTTATATTAGATGAAAATGATATACATCATATTAAGAACGTTATGAGAATGAAAGTATCTGATATGATTGAGGTAGTACATGAAAAAAATGTATACATATGTACTATAACTAATTTAGAATATAATCATATAGAGCTTGAAGTTGTGTCAAAAAAAATAGAAAACAATGAATTAAAAAAACATATAGTTGTGGCATTTCCTATTTCTAAGGAAGACAAAATGGATTATATATTACAAAAATGTACGGAATTAGGAGCCAATGAATTTTTTCCTATAAATATGAATAGATGTATAGTAAAAATAGATAAGGATAAGAAAGAAAATAAATTATTTCGTTGGCAAAAAATATGCAAAGAAGCAGCAGAGCAATCGAAAAGAAATATTATACCTAAAGTTAATGATATATTAACGATTAAAGAACTTAGTTTATTACAGTATGATTTAAAGATTATTTGTAGTATTAATAATAATATTACAACACTTAAAAATATATTGAATAATAATAATTATAATAGTATAATGTTTGTTGTTGGACCTGAAGGTGATTTTTCTGATGAGGAAGAAGAAGAACTTATAAATAATAAATTTGTGCCAGTAAGTCTTGGTGATACAACGCTTAGAATGGAAACAGCGCCAATCTATGTTTGCAGTTGTATTAATTATGAAAATATGGAGTGATATTATGATAAATTATTTAAATATTTCAT
>CALVSV010000147.1 GCA_944359595.1 uncultured Bacilli bacterium | reverse complement strand
ACATACAATACATATCAGTTACATTAGATGTGTTAAAACTAGTTAAATCAATATATTCTAAATTTCTACATTCTCTAAATATATGTCCCATATATTTGACGTTAGAAGTATCAAAATATTTTAAATCTAATTCTTTTAAATTATAACAACGCCAAAACATTCCAAACATACTAGTAACATTATCGGTTCTAAAAATTTTACTAAAATCTATTCTTTCTACGTTTATAAAATCATAAAAATATGTATAACAACTTTTCACAAATATATAATCTTTATTAGTACCAATATATAAGTGATATGTACCCTCTTCATTACTTTCTAACCAAGCAATTATGCTCTTATCCCCATCTACTGACATGTCCCAATAATTAGTACTTGTTCCATTACTTAAATTAATTGCATTATCTAAATTTATATAATCTACAAAATCTACTTGTTTTATATTTGATCTATATTCATCTATCCAAAAATATCGTTTGTCTCCATTATCATGACCGCTATATGATCCTATCATATTGGCTTTAGTAATTTTTCTACCATCAACCTCAACTTTTAAATCTATGTTGTTATTTCTTATATAATTTTGATTATTGTTATTTTCTTCTATATAAATATATAGTACATAATTTTTTGTCTTACCAGGTTCATAATATAATTCATCTCTTAATAGTAAGTCTTCGCCAGTTTTAGAACTCGTAAAATCCCCATCAACTAGTTCAAAATCATTTTCATATAATTTATATTTTAAGTCACTCTTAATATTATCAGAAATATTATTAATATGCAGTTTTACTTCACTCATAATATCTACATCATTAATATTACTTATACTAAATTCAAGTTTATACGCTTTATCTAATACTTCATCTTCTTTAATTGGTTTAAGACTAGTGTTTATTTCACTTCCTTCAACATAATCAATTTCAAGAGAGCCAATTACTAGTTCCTTATCTACTTTGGTAACACTTCTAAAGAAAGCGAAACTTATACCAACTAACAAAACAACTAATATAAATGTTATTACTATTATAATAATATTTTTCTTTTTCATAACTTACTCCTTTAAAGGAGAAAAAAATAAGGTATTTTTTTACTTTTAAATCCAAAAATACCCCCCCCGAACATACGTTCGTTCTCGGGAAGGATGTTTTTTTCTCGCGATCATCTTTACAATTAGATTATATCATTTTTATAATACTAAGTAAACCCATTTTGTTTAGTTGTTAATCATCTAATAATAACCAATCTATTATATTCATAACCTTAATACCATTAAAATCATTATTTATAGTTTTATCCATAGTTAATATTATTTTTTCGTAATTATCTTCTATACTTTCTAAACTTTTTAATTTTTTCTCTAAAACATTTTCATCTTTTATACTCTGCGATACTTGAAAATATATTATATTATTAGGATTTTCTGCGACAAAATCAACTTCAAAGTTATTTGTTTTGCCAATATTTACTTTATATTCTCTTCTTAAAAGTTCTAAATATACTATATTTTCTAACAAATGTCCTTCGTTTATATTTCTAAACCCCAAAATTATGTTTCTTATTCCAGGGTCTGATATATAATATTTTCCTAAAGTTTTTAAAAGTGCTTTACTTTTTATATTATTTCTATCTGCTTTATAAAATATAAATGATTTTTCTAGCATATTTAAATAATTATCTATTGTTTGATGATTACATTTTTCAACTATTTTATTACTATTTAGATATCCACTTATTTTAGATGCTGATACTGGACTACCAATATTAGTCGCTAAATATTTTATTATATTTTCAAGCAATGCAGTATCTTTAATATTATTACAATCTATAATATCTTTTTTAACAATTGTATTGTATATACCATTCAAATAGGATAAAACTAATTCATCATTATCTTTTATTAAAGTTACCGCTGGTAATCCTCCATATTTTAAATATTCATTAAATTTATCTTCTAAATTAATTTTGTCATAATTATTAAATTCTAAAAATTCTTTAAATGATAAAGGATACATTTTAATTTCTATATATCTACCAGATAATAAAGTTGATAACTCACTAGATAACAAATAAGCATTAGATCCTGTTATATATATATCAATATTAAAATCAACTTTAAAAGAATTTATTGCTTTTTCCCATGATTCAACGTTTTGTACTTCATCTAAAAGTAAATACATTTTCCCACTTTTAATATTTTTTTCAACATATTTATATAAATCTTTATAATTTTTTATATCATCATACATAGCTGACTCAAAATTTATATGAATAATATTTTCTATTTTTATTCCAGTATCAAGTAAATAATCTTTAAACATCAACATCAATGTTGATTTACCACTACGTCTTACACCAGTTATTACTTTTATAATTTCCGCATCTTTAGCAGCTATCATTCTATTTAAATATTTTTTTCTTACTATCATATTTCATTCACCTATAAACAGATTAACACATTTTAGTGTTTTTTTCAAGTCTGTTTGCAAAACTTTATTTTTTGACGTTTTTTGCAAATAAAACAGTGATAGTTATATGGTTTATTTTACAACAAATTTATATGTTGACGGTTTATTAGTACCATTATTAAAGAAGTTTGCTGTCTCCTCATCTTTTGCGTATGCTTTTTCTATGCCATGTGTAGCTGTTAACATATCAGTTTTATTCGAAACATTTGATACATCGAAACTAGACAAATCTAAATATTTCAATTCTCGAGAACCCATAAACATTTCGGACATATCAGTAACATTAGATGTATTAAAATTTGACAAATCTAAATATTTTAT
>CALVSV010000146.1 GCA_944359595.1 uncultured Bacilli bacterium | reverse complement strand
ACGCGGCATTGCTCGTTCAGGGTTCCCCCCATTGACGAATATTCCTAACTGCTGTCTCCCGTAGGAGTCTGGACCGTGTCTCAGTTCCAGTGTGACCGTTCAACCTCTCGGTCCGGCTACGCATCGTCGCCTTGGTAAGCTCTTACCTTACCAACTAGCTAATACGCCGCAGGCTCATCTATTAGCGTTGCCCGAAAGCAACCTTTTAATGTATATTCGACTATACATGTTATCCGGTATTAGCAACCATTTCTAGTTGTTATCCCAGTCTTATAGGTAGATCACCCACGTGTTACTCACCCGTCCGCCACTAAACTAGCTCTATTTCCACTCCGTGCAAGCACTTCGCTTCTATAGTTAGTTCCGTTCGACTTGCATGTCTTAGGCATGCCGCCAGCGTTCATCCTGAGCCAGGATCAAACTCTCAATTTTTTTCTCTCTTTTTTTATTTTTCTCTTTATCGTTTTCTCCTGACTTATTTACTCAAGGATTTTACTTAGTTTTCAAAGATCTTCTCTCCCTCTTCTCTTGAGGAACGCATCTAATATATCACGTCTCTACTACTCTTGTCAATACTTTTTTGCCCTTTTTTTTGAAAAAATTACTTTTTTTGACAAAAACAGTAAAAAAAACAAGAATTTGAAAGTTTTCACTCTCTAAATTCTTGCTTTTATAAATTATTCTAGTGATTCATCTAATGTAACTTCTACATCATGGCTTTCACCATCACGATAGTACGTTACATTCATTTTATCACCAATTTTATATTTATATAATTGATATCTTAATTCAGCTCTTGATGTTACTTCTTCATCACCTAGTTTAGTAATAATATCACCTTTTTCAAGTCCTGATTTATCCGCTGGTGAATCATCTGTTACACTTCCAACTACTACACCTTCTGGACTGTTTCTAGTAAGTATTATACCTGATAAATATAATTCATAACTATCTGTAGTATTAAGTAGTGATACACCTAGCATTGGTCTTTGTATTTCATCACCTTTTTCAAGTTGTTCAACATATACCATTGCTTCATCCATCGGTATTGCAAAACCAATACCTTCTACTTCATCTTCAACTAATTTTAATGAGTTAATTCCTATTACTTCTCCATTGATATTACACAATGGTCCTCCACTGTTCCCAGGATTAATTGATGCATCTGTTTGTAAAACGTTCATCATATAATCAGCACCACTACCTAATGTTACAGATACCATTCTATCTTTTCCTGAAATAATACCCTTTGTTACTGTACCACTATATTCATCACTTAATGGTGCACCTACTGTAAATACTGTATCACCTATGTTCATATCAGAACTAGAACCTATTTGCGCAACAGTTGTAACATATTTTTCATCAATTGATAGAACAGCTAAATCAGAATAAACATCATTTCCTAATAATTCAGCTTCTGCACTTTGACCATCACTTAGTATTACGTTAAAATTGTTTCCTTGTGATATTACATGATTGTTTGTAATTAAATAACCTTTACCGTCTTCACTTTTGTAAATAAAACCTGTACCACTACTAATTGCAGTATCATCTCTTAACGTTTCAACAACAACAACTGCATCATAAACTTTGTTTATTGATTCATTTATGCTGTCGTTTGATGTTATATTAACATTTTTATTGTTGTAAATGGTCCTTACACCAGCATTAGTTTTGGTTAAAATAAAATATGTTGAAAATGCACCTAAAGCAATTGCTAATATTATAATTATAATTGTTAATATTTTTTTTCTCATATTATACTAAAACACCACTTTCTATATCTAATATATCTTTATAGTTTGTAGGCATTCCCATTCTATCTAATACTTTATTAATGGAAATACTATTTAATTTTCCTTCTAATATATTCAATTCATATTCAATTTCACGCATAAGTAATCTAAATTCTTCATCACTTAGCATTTGTTTTAAAATAATTATTAAAGCAAAAATATCATTTTTTCCATATATGTACTCTGAATCCATCATCGGTATTTTTAGATATTCATGATACTTAGTATCATCTATTATACGCTGTGTTCTATTTTCATATAGTATGTCTTCATGTGCACATAAATTTCTATAGTTGGCAAGCATTACTAAATAATTTTCTAATACATCAATATCTAAACGATAATATTGAGCAACACCAGATTTATCTTCAGGTTTTAATATTGCATATAATTCTCCAACAATACCAAATGATAATACTTTTACCATAATCCATAACGGTACATATCCATATTTGTTTAAATAATGGTATGTCGCACTATGTTTTTCACCATTGATCCTTATTTGGCGTTTCATTTTGAATATTAGATCTTTTACTCTATTAGTATCTTCTTTTTTACTGGAAAAGTTTTTAGGATTTAAATAATCCTTTTCCTTATATCCATATTTTTTAGATAATTGATAACTTATTATAGATTTAATATTATTTTCTATTGTAAGTACATTTTTAAATATTATATTTCTAAATTTTCTATCGAATAAAAATAGTGAATATAATTCATCAAATGTTGTACCTTCTATAAACACTCTATTTGATACCGACTTTAAGAATAAATGTCTATACCCATTAATAAAAAAGTAATTTTCACGGAGCAATATTTTTTTTGCTTTATTATAATCATTAATAACTAACCCCTTGTTTTTAAATATCTGCAATTGTTCATCAAGTGTTTTGAATATTTTAACCTTTTCTGGCATAAAATTCTCACCACCTACTATTAGATTATAACATAGATTTTAAAAAATGATTATTTTTTTTACAATTTCACATAATTATAATTATTTTAACATAATGTTTTGTGATATACTTATTTATAAAGAGGTGATAATCATGCCTAGCACGCTAACACATTCTTTATTTTCAATGCAAGTATTTGATCAATTAGATGAAAAAATTAAGAATAAATTAAAAAATTATAAAGAATATATTAAAGTGTTTGCAAATGGTCCAGATCCATTAAATTTTTATTTTTTAGATTTTCCAATTTTGGGTACTAAAGTAAGAAAGAAATATCCTAAATTATTACATTCTAAGTATACTAAAAAAAAGTTTGTTAGTATTATTAAATATATAAAGAGATATAAATTATATGATGATAGTATGGTTATATCTTATCTTTATGGTATAACTGCTCATTATTTTTTAGATACTATTCTTCACCCATATATTATATATTATTCTGGTAATTACGAAAGAAAAGACAAGTCGACATATAGATATAATGGTAAGCATGCAAAAATGGAGGTTAGTATAGATTTATATATGATAGATAAATATATTACACATGATGTTAATAAATTTAAATTATATAATTATTGTTTTAATATAAGTAAATTTAATGATAACTTAAAAAAAGTTTTAGATAATTGTTATAAAGATGTATATGGTATTGATAATTTTTCTAAAATATATTATAAGTCTATAAAAGATATGAGAAGAATAAATAAATTATATAGATATGATAGATATGGTATAAAAAAAAGAATATACACAATTTTTGATAAAATAATCCCTAAAAGTATTCCTAAAATATCACCATTATCGTATCATCAAACAATAAATATAAAATAAAATAAATTAAATAATAATGTATGGAATCATATAACTAATATAAATGAAAAATATAATTATTCTTTTGATGAATTATATAATATTGCATTAAAAAAATGTGTTGATGCACTAAAAATAATAAATGATGTGTTGTATAATGATGAAAGTTTAGAAAAACTAAATGGTATTTTCCTAAATTTATCGTATATAACTGGTAAAAATTGTAACAATAAAAATAAAATACAATATTTTATGAATAAATATTAAATAATATATCACTATATTATTGGTGATTATATGTTTAATAGACATTTAGTAATTGATAATGGTAGTGAACAAAATTTATATTTATATGTAGACAATTATTATGAATTTAGTTCTGAATTATTAAATAGTAAAGTAAGAAAAAATACAATGTTTGATATGATAAATAAATATATTAAACTAAAAAAAATTAATTTTAATGGTAATAAGATATTTTTAGTATATAATGGTATAGTAATTGCTTATGTTTTAACAAATAATATAGATTTAAATTCACCAAATGATATAATACATTATGAATATGTTGAAAAACTAAGAAATTACTATAATGATGATAATACTGAATTAATAAAAGAATTAATAGATAACTATATAGACATAAGAAAATAAAGGTTGTCATGAAATAAAACAATTTCATACAACTTTTTTTAAAATAAAAAAAGCTGAATAAAAATTATTCAGTCATTTATTTAGATAATTCATCGCATATCAAATTACTGATTTCTGTTGGATTATCGATAGTTAAACCTTCAATTAATCTTGCTTGAGCATAAAGAATTTTACTATATTTTTTTAATTCATCTTTATTATTATTAAATAAATACTTTAGTTTATGAGCTATCTCATGATTTTCATTAATTTCTAGAATAGTTGTCGCACTAACCTTTTCATCAGTAGGCATTGCATTAATCACTTTTTCCATTTCAGTAGAAATTGCACCCTCTGTTGATAAACAAACAGGATGTGTTTTCAACCTATGTGTAAATCTTATTTCTTTTACATCTGGAATTGCTTCTTTCATAATATCAAACAATTCTTTATTAGCCTCATTTTCTTTTTTTAGTTGTTCTTTTTCTTCATCAGTATCTAAATCGAATTGTTCACTACTTATATTAACAAATTCTTTATCGTCGTATTTCATTAATATTTGTATTACAAATTCATCAACATAATCAGTTAAATATAACACTTCAAATCCTTTATCTTTAACAATTTCTGTTTGTGGCATCATATCAATTTTATCAATTGATTCTCCACTTGCATAATATATAACTTTTTGATCATTTTTCATTCTAGATACATACTCTTTTAATGTAGTTTCCTTTTTGGTATTTGATGAATAAAACATAATTAAATCTTTTAATTTATCTTTATCCATACCAAAATTATTATATACGCCAAATTTTAATTGCATACCAAATGCTTTATGAAATTTAATGTAATCTTCTCTATCATTTTCTAGCATATCCCCAAGTTCTTTAATAATCTTTGTTTCAATATTTTTAGCTATTGTTTTAAGTATTCTATTTTGTTGAAGCACTTCACGAGATATATTAAGTGATAAATCTGGACTATCGACAACACCTTTTACAAAACTAAAATAATCTGGTAAAAGATCAGAGCATTTTTCCATTATTAATACACCGTTAGAATATAATTGTAATCCTTTTTCGTAATCTTTAGTGTAATAGTTATATGGTGCGTGTGATGGAATATATAATAATGTATTAAAGTTTATTGTACCCTCACTAGAATTATGTAAAACTCTTAATGGTTTTTCATAATCATTAAATTTATCACTATAGAATACATCATATTCTTCTTTAGTTATTTTCTTTTTATTTCTTTTCCATATAGGAATTAAACTATTAACTGTTTCAATACTACTTATAGTTTCATATTCATCTTTACTTCCTTTTTTTAATTCTTGATGTTCAACTTCCATTTTTATTGGATAAGTAATATAATCAGAATATTTTTTAATTAATTGCTTAATTCTATAGCCATCCAAAAACTCACTATAATTTTCATCATCATTATCATCTCTAATCGTTAATATAACATCTGTACCATAATTATCTTTTGTATCTTTTGTAATTGTATATCCGTCAATTCCATCAGATGTAAAAGCATATGCATCACTACTATCATAAGATTTCGAAATAACTTTTACATTACTACTAACCATAAAAGCAGAATAAAATCCTACACCAAATTGACCAATTATATCGATATTTTTTTTATGTTCATTTTGATCTTTAAAAGTTTTAGACCCACTTTGAGCAATCGTACCCAAGTTTTTTTCTAATTCTTCTTTAGTCATTCCGCAACCATTATCACTAATTGTCAAAGTTCTTTTTTCTTTGTCAATACTTATATTTATTTCAAATTCTTTTTGTTTAACTTTTACACTTTTATCAGTTAGTGATCTATAATATAATTTGTCTATAGCATCAGATGCATTAGAAATAATTTCTCTTAAAAATATTTCTTTATTTGTATAAATTGAATTGACCATTAAATCCATCAATCTTTTTGATTCGGCCTTAAACTCTTTTTTTGCCATTATATCATCTCCCTATGTAATATCAATTACAGTTATATAATACATCTATCTGTAGCACTTGTCAAGCGCGAGTGCTAAAAAGATTGTGTGAAATTATGTATAAATATATATTAAAATATTTAATAGTACCATCTGTGTATAGAAATATGTTAAATCCAAATTTATTATTTCATTTTTATTTTTTCTTGATAAAGTTTTTCCTTTTCTAATTCTTTTAAAGATTTTTTAGGTGTTGGTAAATCTTCTAGCATTGTTCCATCGTTTTTAGCAATTACCTCTCTAATATTTTTTCCAATATTATAATGTGTTTTGGTAGCGTCTTTTTCATTAGATATATTATCTTTTTTTAGTTTTGATTCAGTTTGAGTTATACGGAAAAGGTTTGCTGCTAATTCTTCACTACCCATATTATCTAAAATATCTTCTCTATATCTTAAATTCTTTCTTTTCGCAATATCATTTGCTGTTTCACCATTGTATAACCTTTATATCTGGTATTATGAAATTGATCGAAATTTTTAACCCCACAATTTTTGGCAACTTGATTTAAAGAGTGATTACCTTTTTTAGTTAAACTTCTTTGATAAAACCCTTTTTCATCTTCAGTTAACGTTGAATATTCTTTTTCAGTTAATTCTTGACTTCTTGTTTGTATTGCAAAATAAGTTTGACCCAAAGTAACAACTTCTTTTCTAGGATCTGAATTTTGTACTATCAAGTAACAAGCGTATCTTGATAATTTATAATCTACAATACTTTTTGATGTTTTAGAACCTATATCTACCATTTTGCCGACTTTGGCAAAATGGTCATCAATTTCTAATTTACTATTATCACAAGAAATTATTGCTCTGTTAATCACTTCATTAAATCTTCGTCATTGAGAATATTCTAAAGCGTTTTGTAATTCTCTAGCTAGCTAATACTCATTACCATTTTCATCAATATGTTTAATACTTTCAAATACTGTTTTATTATATTCTTTAATTTCATTCATTCATTACCTTCTGTTTTTCCATATTTTTTATTTTATAAAAAAGTCTAAATCATGAAATTATTATAAATGTCAATATAAAATGTCAAAAAACTTTATAACAAAAGATATATTATTTTTCATCATATTCCTTAACTCTCGTATTTACGCCATTAATTATTTTATATTCTCTATGTTTATTTTTGTTTATTTTCTTTAATAGTTCACTTTCTAAATCAATATTTAAAATTTCAGACAAGCCCAATAGATAAATAACAACATCTGCAATTTCTTCTCCTATATCATCTTTTTTCTTACGCCACGCTTCATATGCTTCTGCCATTTCTCCATACGCTAAACAAAACTCCTTATTAATATCTGTAACATTAAATCCCTTATCTAATTTATTTTGGTAAACATCTTTTTGTATTTGTTTTAAATCTATCATTTCATTCTTCCTCCAATACTTCATTTATTATTTTTTAATGATTTTATTTAATATGTTTTCCTAAATGTTCAGGTGTTAATTTTATAT
>CALVSV010000145.1 GCA_944359595.1 uncultured Bacilli bacterium | reverse complement strand
ATAATCATATAATAAAGCTTTAATATATAAACCAGTTCCACCAACTATTATAATATTTTCGTCTTTTTTTATTAAATCATTTAATATTTTTCTTCCATCTTTTTGATAATCATATACACTATAATTTACATCTGGATTAACATAATCAATTAGATAATGTTCTATTCCTTCCATCTCATCTTTTCTTATTTTAGCACTACCAACATTTAAATATTTATATATTTGTACACTATCTCCATTAATTATTTTAGCGCCATATACTTTAGCAAGTTCAATACTAGCTAAAGTTTTACCAACTCCTGTTGGACCCACAATAACAATTATTTTACTCATAATATACTCCTATACTGATTAAAATTATTCTTCTTTAATACTTTTAAATTATTTATAAGATTAAAAGTAGAAGGACTAATAAGTTTATATTCATTATTATCATATTCATATATTTTTAAATCATCTTTAATTATTAAATGATTATTATTACCATATTTAATAATATATTCATTATCTTTAGAATTAATTGATATAAATTTCTTACCACTAGAAGATTTAAATTCTAAACTTATAACTTTATTACCAAAAGAATTAATAATATTACTACTAACTATATTTAATTTTAAATTATCCACATCAATATTTAAATTAATTATTTCAACTAATGGATCACTAAGTACAATAGTATTTAAATCATAACAATTAGATAATATAATATTATCTACAACTTTAACATTTCTAAGATCTAATATATTAAATTTATCAAACATATTACCATCTATATTCAAATTTAATATACTATCACAACTAGGAATAATTAATTCACCATTATTTATCCATTCTTTATTTATACAAGTTATTATTTTATCACTATATAAATAAATAAGATTATTATTTTCATATTTATACACTTTCAAGACTTTATCATATTTAGAACTATATTCAACATTTAATATATTATTATTAAACATAATATTTGATATATGATAACCATCATCAGTTTTTATCCTTTTATCTTTAAATATAATATCATTATTTTCAACACTAATATTTTTAAACATACATATACCTCTTATATACTTCATATGAAAAAAATGTAAGATATTCTTACATATATTTATTCATTTGTTTCATCATTTGATTAACTTGTTTTTGACTAGGTGTTCTACCCATACCACTCATCATAGTTCTAATCATTTCTTCATTTATAGGCGGATTTTTCTTAAGCATTTTTTTTGTATATCTTTGAGATATAAAAAATCCTAATGCAAATCCAATAACAAGACCAATAACAACTTGTAATATATCTATAAACATAAATATCCCTCCACCAATATTTTACTAAATATTTATAAATAATACAACAAATATTATAATTTTTATTTATGATAAATTAAATACTTAAAATTTGATTATATATTATGGTTTTAATGCTGTAATTGGTAGGACATAAACTCCATCTGGTCTTTTAATTACTGCATTATATAATCCACAAATTATACACATAAACTTAGGTTTAATTTCTGCCATATCATAAAATTTCTTTAAATTTGTAGCTGCCTCTTCTTCTTTATTTGAGCCCAATTTTATTTCTATTATTCCATATTCACCATCAGCAATTTCTATTACACTATCAATTTCAAGTCCGGTATTATTATCTCTATAATGATACAATTTAGCTCCAATACTTTCCGCATATATTCGTAAATCTCTTTCTACCAATGCTTCGAAATAAAGTCCAAATGTTTCTAAGTCATTTATAAGTTTTTCAGGAGTTATATTTAAAATCGCACATCCCAAAGATGGGTCAGTAAAATGTCTTTTGAAATTTTTGCCAACATTTGATTTTGAACGTATTTTATACATAAAAGATTTTTGATTTTCAATCAAATGTAGTCTATCTAATACATTTAAATAATCTATAACAGTATTTCTACTTATATTAACATCATCGTAAGTAACATCATCGCTAATATCCCTTATTAATAGATTGTTAGAAGAAATAGTACTTTCATTACGTGCTAATGATCTCAAAAGCATTTCCATTTTTCCTTTATCTCTATTCACACCGTCTATTTCAATTATGTCTTTATCTAATACTGCATCAATATAACTTCTTGTTATACGCATAGCTCCATTTATATTAAGATTAATTGATTCGGGCCAACCACCCCTAACGATTAATTCAGCTAATTGTCTCAACTCTATTTTTTCTAATAATTTATTTGTGACTTTATTATCAAATAAATCTTTAAGTGATACATCACCACTTGAATCACCTGATTCATATAAAGACATCGTATACATTTTCATTTTACAAATTCTGCCAGCACCCGAGTGATGTATTTTGTTGCTAATAGGAGTTGCAGATCCAGTTAAAATATATTTGCCTTTTTTATTGTCTTGATCGCATTTAAATCTTACTGCATCCCATATTTCAGGTACTTCTTGCCATTCATCAATAAGTTGTGGTGATTCTTTATCTAATATTAAATTTACATCCATTTCAGCTAAGTGTTTTTCTCTAAAATTATCAGCTGTATTATTTAAATATACAACACTATTCGCATGATTCAAAGAAGTCCATGTTTTCCCACACTACTTAGGTCCCTCAATACTAATTGCGCCAAAAAATTTTAAATTGTCATCAATTGTTTTATCTATCAATCTTATTTTATAACCATCTTTAGTTAATTTCATACAAATGTCACCTCATATTAAGAATATCATATATAAACTTTTTCTACAAGACGTATTGTGCAATTTTAAGCAATTTCATTGCGCAGTTTTCGGCAATTTCATCGTGCAATTTTAAGCATCTTCACTATACAATTTTTACATACATTATTACTTATTACATTTATCATTATCTTCTCTTAATAAATTTGATAATTTTACAATTTTATAACCTTTATTATTAATATAATTTATAATAAGTTTTAATTCATTAATAGTACTATCAGTTATATCAAATGAAATAATACTACCATTATCCAAATTACTTTTAACAGTTGTGAGTGGATTATCCTCTATTATTATATTAGGTATTACTGTTTTCATATTATTTAATTTACATATAGTAATATCATTTATTGAAAAACTTTCTAAATAACATATTTTAGGATTATTATAATTTAATTCATTTAATATAGTATTATCCCATTTAACTAAGTTTTCATCATATTTATTATTATATCCCATATTAAGTATTTCAATATTATCTTTAATCATAGTTGATATTTTATTCCCATTATTTTCTAAATAATTACCATCTACAAATATACTAGCTGAAACATTCATATTTTTTAATATTTTTATAAGATCATTAATCTTTTTATCACTAATATTATTATATAATTTAAATAATAAAGATACATTAGAAATTTCTTTATTTCCACTAATTATATATTTATCTAAATTATCATTTAGTTTATTTTTAGGTATAATTTTTTTATATTTTATCATAGTCGGAGTAAACGAACCAATCTTTTTCATATTTTCATATGATTTTTCTATATCTACTTCGCACCCTTCTACTCCTGGAATTATAGTATTGTCTGTTATGATTGCCTCTATCGTATTTTTTTGATATTCATCTTTTTTACTTCTTAATTCTTGTAGTAAGGGATCACTTTCTTTTAAAGTAACAGCAAGTTTTTCAGTAATAAAAAAACTAAATGTAATAAGTAGTATTATTCCAACATAAGATAATACATTTTTCATATACTTCACCCAATTAATTATATGTATTACATCAAAAAAAATTTAGATTGTTTCAACCTAAATTTTATTTATTTCTTTCTAAAAACTCATTAAATTTTTTAAATTTTATATCATTAAAATCTGTTTTTTTCAACTGATCAAATAATTTCTTTTGGTCCCTAGACAATTTTTCTGGAACAACGACATCTAAAATGATATACATGTCCCCTTTTCTTTTTGTACTTATATTTTCAACACCTTTTCCACGTAATCTATGTTTATCTCCACTTTGACTACCGGCAGGAATTACTAAGTTAATATTACCATATAATGTAGGCACTTCTTTTTTACATCCTAATGTTGCTTCTACTATATTAATAGGTAATTCTAAATATATATCATCTTCTTCTCTTTCGTATACTGGATGTGATTTAACATTAAATTCAATATATAGATCTCCGTTTGCTCCACCATTACTTCCTGCTTCTCCCTTGCCAGAAAGTCTTAATTGGTTACCAGTATCAACACCAGCTGGAATTTTTACACTTATTTCTTTATTTTTTCTAATTTTACCTTTACCATGACATGTAGAACATACAGTTTTATATGTTTTACCAGTACCACCACATTCACTACAAGTAGTACGTGTAATATATGTACCTAATATACTTCTTTGTTGTTGTTCAACAACTCCACGTCCTCCACATCTATTACATGTAACTTCACCATGTCCACCTAATCCATCACATTCATCACATCTATCCATTAAGTCGAGTCTTATATCTTTTGTACATCCAAAAACTGCTTCTTCAAACGTTAAATTCATATTTATAATTTTATCTCTACCTTTTGATTTTGAATTAGCTCTATTAGAAAATCCGCCAAACCCAGAACTAAATCCACCGAATCCTCCACCAAATATATCAGAAAAAATATCGGAAAAATCAAAATCACTAAAGTCAAATCCACCAAACCCTTGAGAAGATCCAGCGCCACCTTGGAAAGCAGCATGACCAAATTGATCATATTGTTTTCTTCTATTTTCATCGGATAGTACTGCATATGCTTCTTGTATTTCTTTAAACTTTTCTTCTGCATCAGGAGCTTTATTTACGTCTGGATGGTATTGTTTAGCAAGACGTCTAAAAGCAGATTTTATTTCTTTATCAGTAGCTGTTTTAGAAACGCCCAAAACTTCATAATAATCTCTTTTTTCCACTCTACTTACCTCCTTCATATATTTTTGCATAATTATCTAATTGTTTATCGAAATATTTAATACCATTTAAATATACTTCTTCACTTTCAATATCTATATCAAGTATTTTAAATACATCTACTGGTTTAATATCTGATCCAGCACTTAAAAATTTATAATACTTATCTAATATTTTATTTTCTTTATTTATTATTTTATCCGCTAATGTTGCAGCAACAGATACACTTATTGCATAACTAAATAAATAATATACCATATAATAATGTGATCTTATAGCCCACATATATTTAGTGTAAGAGCCTCTATTAATTGTTTTACCTTGATATTTTTCTAAAAGATTATTCATTTCATCATTTAAAAATTGCGCGGTAATCATTTCACCATTATTAATTTTATTATACATCATAACTTCTAATTGACCTTCCATTATGGCACCAAAAAAATTGTTTTGATATACTTTCAGTATATGTTCTAATCCAATTAATTTTTCTTCTTTTGTATTACTATTATTAATCATCCAATTAGCAAGTAAAAATTCATTAGTTAATGATGCAACCTCACATACTATTGTTGATTGATTACTATACCATGAGTGATTGTTGTCATTTATAAATTGATGATGTACATTATGTCCAGACTCATGAGCTATAGTTGAAATATCATCAAATTCGCCATTAAAATTCATTAATATTCTTGAAGTAATATTATATGTAGAATAACTATATCCTCCACTTGTTTTACCTTTATATGGACAATAATCTATATAATGATTATCAAATATTTTCTTTAGTTTTTCATTATATTTATCACCCAATATAGATAATGATTTAACAACTATTTCTTGTGCCTCTTCAATAGTATAGTTCTTACTACTATTCCATTTCATTACTGTATCATATGAATGTAAAACATTTAATTTAAGCGTTTTTTTCATTAACTTATAAAATTTTTGATTAACATTTATACTTTTTTCACAAGCACTTTGTAATGATGCAAAAATTTCATTAGTTAACTTTTCGTTTTCAATATATTCATCCCATGTAGAATTATATTTATGTATTTTAGACAAAGTTGTATTATTTTTAATAAAATTATTTAATAATGATGCTTCAGTATCTTGATATTGTTTAATAACTTTATAAAATTTATTATGTGCTCTTCTTCGTATATCTTCATTAGCATCTTGTTTTATTTTTCTAAAATTACTTAATAAAATATTTGTTGTAATACCATCACTAGTAGTAATAACTCCATAATTATTTTCACTATTTAAAAGTGATGATGAAATATTTTGATAACTATCAAACGTAGATGAAAGTGCATATATAATCTTTTCTTCTTCTTCACTCAACGTATGTTTTTTTTCTTTATATATATCTTCTAAATATACTTTATATTTACTTAATCTATCATCGTTTAGTAATACATTAAATTCATTTTCATCAATTTTTAATAATTCAGGTTTAAAATATGCAATTTCTATATTAAATTTAGTGTATAATTCTGTAGCCATTTCAAGCATTTGAATATATTTTGAATTAGATAAATCTACATCATGATTTAAATATGCATATACATAAATATTAAGTAATTCACATCTAATAGTCATGTAATGTTCTAAATATTCTAATAACTTATCTACATTATTTAATGTGTTTTTATATTTTTTGAATATATTGATATTTTCAACTGTATTTTTATATTTTTTATTCCATTCTTCATCAGTTTTATAAAATTCTTTTAAATCCCATTTATATTTTTCTTCTACATCACATCTATTTTTATATTTCATTATTTACCTCACTTATTTAATATTTATAATTAAAAAAGTTAGCACAATATCATATGTATACTAACTCTTTTAATTAGTTTATTATACAATAATTTTTATATTTTTATTAGACTACAAAGACATTGTTTATACTTATTATTTTTCTTCGTATTCAGCATCTATAGC
>CALVSV010000144.1 GCA_944359595.1 uncultured Bacilli bacterium | reverse complement strand
ATTACTGCGATAACTATAATTATTGTTTGTTTTTTGTTTTTCTTCTCTTCCATTATTAAAACTCCTTTACTATTTATAAAACAAGTAAAGGTTTTTATATAGTTCAACCCCCCGAACATATGTTTGCATCCGGGAGGGCTTGTTTTATAATATTTGGTACATAGTACCTTACAGTTAAATATTATCATTTTTATTATATTTATTCAATATAAATTATAATTATTTTAATATATTTTACATTATTCTTCTACTTTAAAGTCTTCTAAAGTATTATTTTCTGTTAATATTTTATTTACTACTTCTTCTGCATTCTTTAACTTTTCACTACATTCTTTTGCTAAAGACATAGCTTGTGTATATTTTGTTATTGCATCATCTAAGTTTACATTACCACTTTCTAATTCTTTAACAATAAGTTCTAATTCTTTTATTTTATCTTCAAATGTTTTCTCGTTTTTTTCCATTACTCTACCTCTTTCCTTTTAATGTTAATAACTTTTGATTCTAATAAACCATTATTTAATTCAATTGATATATTATCATCTATATTAATATTATTTATATTACTAATACATATATCATCTTTTTTAACAATACCATATCCACGTTTTAATGCACTCATAGGGTTTAATACTTCTAACTTAGATATATTATTCTTAAAAATAGATTTCTTTTCATCTAATATATATATAGTAATTTTATTAATATAAGATAATTCATATTTGCTTAGCTTTATTTTATTATTATTTAATATATTTTTAATATTATATTCAAGATTAGATATAATTTGTTTTAAATCAATGTATTTTTTTTCATAAAATGTTTTAGGATTATTTAATGTATAATTATTTAATATACTATTTAAATTTATTTTATAGTTATTTATTTTATTAATAATAGTAGTATTTAATTTTTCTATTAAATTATCTAAGTTTTGTTCTTTAACTTCATATATAGACATAGGGTTTTGTAATATATATGAGTTAGTAAATTTATTTAACATTAATTTTAAATAGTCAATTTTTTTATTAAATGCTTCTCTACTTCTTATTTTTACTTGTTCTAAATATGTTAACATATCATACATATTAGGTACTGCCATTTCAGCAGCTCCAGTTGGAGTAGGAGCTCTTAGATCAGCAACAAAATCTGAAATTGTAAAGTCTATTTCATGCCCTACAGCGCTTATTACAGGTATTTTACAATTATATATTTCTCGTGCTACTATCTCTTCATTAAACGCCCATAAATCTTCTATACTTCCACCACCACGACCAACAATTAATGTATCTATATCGTATTCTTGTGCTTTTTTAATTTGTTTAACAATAGAAGGTGCAGCCCCCTCTCCTTGTACTAGTGCTGGAAAAAGAATAGTTTCACATAATGGAAATCTTCTTTTTATAGTAGATAGTATATCTTTTATTGCAGCGCCAGTTGGTGCGGTTACTATACCAATTTTATTAGGAATTTTTGGTATACGTTTCTTATGACTTTGATCAAATAATCCTTCTTTATTAAGTTTTTCTTTTAATTGTTCAAATGCAATATGCAAGTTACCAATTCCATCTTCTACCATATCGTTTACATATACTTGATAACTCCCACTAGATTCATATACACTTATTTTACCAGTTACTAAAACTTTCATCCCATCCATTGGTTTAAATTTTGTTTTTACTGCATTAAAAGAAAACATTATTGCATTAATTCTAGATTCTTCATCTTTTAATGTAAAATACCAATGCCCTCTACTATGCGCTTTAAAATTTGATATTTCCCCCTTTAAATATACGTTTTGTAAATGTGTGTTATTTTCAAATACTTTTTTTAAATATTTATTTATTACTGATATAGTAACATATTTTGATGTATCAATTTGATTGTTCATATTTCACCTACCTATCTCATCTTCTAAGTCTTTTAAATTTACACTAACTAATTTACTAACACCCGATTCTTGCATAGTAATACCGTATAAATAATCTACATACTCCATTGTTTTCTTTTTATGAGTAATAATAATAAACTGAGTATCTTCTTTTAATACATTTAATTCTTCACCAAATTTATCTACATTTACTTCATCTAATGCAGCCTCAACTTCATCAAGTACACAAAAAGGTAAATTCTTAACTTTGATTATTGCAAATAATAAGCTTATTGCGGTAAGTGTTTTTTCCCCACCAGAAAGTAATGATATATGTGATAACTTTTTACCTGGTGGACATACATCTATTTCTATACCTGTCTCTAATATATTATCTGGTTCTGTCAGTATTAAATCAGCATTACCTCCACCAAATAATTTCCTAAATTCAACTACAAAATTTTCTTTGATTTTATTAAATGTATTAATAAATTCTTCTTTCATAACTTTATCCATTTCATTAATTATATCTATTAATGTAGATTCAGCTTTATATAAATCACTTTTTTGAGAATTTAAGAAATCAAATCTACTATTAATTCTATCGTATTCATCTATTGCTCCTAAATTTACAACACCTAAATTTTTAATAATATTTTTAAGTTTTTTTACATTTTCTTCTGCTTCTTCTATATTATCTTCTAAATAATATGTTTGATATGCTTTTTCATAAGTTATATTATATTCAATATTAAGTGTATTTAATAAGTTATCTAACTGTATACTTTCACTATTTATTTTTATTTCTAAATTCTTACTATCTTCTACCATCTTATTTATTATATTATTACTTTTTTTAATATTAATTTCTAATTGCTCTATTTCATTATTAAGTTTTTCTTTTACTAAATTAATATCATCTAAATCTTTTGTTATATTATTCTTTTTGTTTATTTCAGTATAATATTTTTTTACTAGCTCATCTTCTATACTATCACTATCAATTGTATAATGTTTAATATCTTTTTCTTTTTCTTTTATTTCCATATTTGTTGATATAACATCTAATCTACTTTGTTCATTAACACTATCTAACTTAGATTTATTAATTTCTAAATTTAATAATTCACTATTTAAATTATTTAAATTATAATCTATTTCATTAATATTCTCTTCTAATTCTTTAATTTGTTTTTCTGTATATCCCTTTTGTCTAATACACTCTTCTACTTCATATTTTTTACTAAAAATATTACTAGATTGCTTTCTAGCCCTACCACCAGTTAAAGATCCACCAACATTAACAACATCACCATCTAATGTTACTATTCTATATTTTTGATTGATTTTTTTACTTATAATATGAGCTGAAGACAAATCTCTAGCTATAATAATTGTTCCTAATTGATTTAAAATAATATTTTGATATATTTTATTATATTTAACTATATTTGAAGCAATATTAATAAAACCGTCAGTATTTCTAATAATATCTAAGCTATTATCATCTATAAATCTTGCTTTAATAGTATCTATTGGATAAAATGTTGCTCTACCAAGATTATTATCTTTTAAATATTTAATAGCGCTTTTAGCGTCCTCTACTGTATCAGTAATAATAAATTCTTTAGATGATGTTAATGCTATATTAATTGCATCAACATATTTTTCATCAAACTCAATAACATTAGCGATAATATTATGTATACCATTTAAATTATTATTATTTAATATATTTTTTACCGGAAATGAAACAGATGAATATGTTTCTATTTCATTATTTAATATATCTATTTTATAACCTAAATCATTATATTTTCTATTTAATATTTTTAAATCATCATTACTTATTTTTTTATTATTATTTAATTGTTTAATCTTATCTTCTATATTTTTAATATTATTTTTTATATCAT
>CALVSV010000143.1 GCA_944359595.1 uncultured Bacilli bacterium | reverse complement strand
ATTATTTCAGTAACAGCTTTTCTTAATAAAGATGCAGAAACAAAAAATATTACAAATGATATAATATATGTTATAGCTGTTATAAGATAATATAGATTAGGTTTTTTCTTAAATCTCATTAACAAATATATTATAATTAATATTATTAAAATTAAAATAATGGACAAATAACAAGTTATGTTTACATAAGTTGATACTTCATCCATTGTAAGAGATATCCATCCTGAACTAATATAATTAACAAAAAAATTATATACACCTCTAATTTTCAATATTGTATACAACATTAAAAGAGATAAAATAATATGAATTAACCTAAAATGTTTTATTAAAATACCATAAGGCTTTTTTAGTACCATAACAATTACCCTTTCTATTATAATCATTATAGCATTTATTTTTATTTTTTTAAATATAAATATAAAAATTCTTCTAGAGTTAAATTTCTTTCATACATATTTTTAGCAAACTTACCAACATATCTTATATGCCATGGTTCATAATTATATTTTGTTATATGTTCTTTATTTTTAGGATATCTTAATATAAAGCCATATTTATACATCACTTTATGAATAATTTTTAATTCATCTAAATTTAATAATTCATGTTCTATATAATATTTATTATTTTTTAATATACTAATATCTATAGCCAATCCTGTTTCGTGTTCAGAATAATATGGTTTAGCAATATATTTATTTGCATATTCAACACTTTTTTCCTTAACTAATCTATCGTACAATTTTTTTTGATATTCATGAGTTCTATATGCACTTTCAATATCTATAATAATATTCATTTTTTTTAATTTGTTTTTCAATAATATATAATTAATATATGCTTCTTTGTCAACTAATATATAACTTTTTTTATATTCACTATATACATTTATTAAGTTATATTCAAAATCATCATCTATTTTATTTTCTTTGTTTACCAATGTTAAATATTTATCATAGTATCTTTTCATATTTTCACCAATTAATTATATTTCAATATTATTAAATTTATTACTTGCAATGTTATTAGTAATGCGAAAATCGGTGCATACTTTACTATTTTTTTGTAATACTATTTATGTAGGAGGTAGTAAACATGGAATTTAAATTAACTAAAAAAGAAAGCGAAAACAAAACAGTTAGATTTCCTGTAGAGTTAATTGATAAAATAAATGAAGCTATAACAGGAAAAGACATTTCATTTTCAAGATTTGTAATTCTTGCTTGTGATTTCGCTCTTAAATATATGGATAAAGGTGAAGACGAAAAATAGAGATTGTATAAAAGTATTTTATACAGTTTCTTTTTTTGTAGTAATATAACTTAATCAATATATGATGTTTTTTTAAATATTTCTATCATTTGTTCTACATTCATATCCTCTTCAACCCTATTGTTTGGATTATCTTCTAAACCATCCTTAATAAACAATAAAGTATTAACATTTTCATATTTCAATTTTTTCTTTAGATCTTTTTTTTCTTTATCATTCAAATCATCAACATCTATATTAATAATATTTATATTATATGTTTCTATAATAGTATTTAAATTTTTAGTATATTCATTATTATCATTAATATTTATAGATAATATAAATGTATCTTTATTATCTAGTTTTGAAATTAAATTATTATAATTTATATCATTTAATTTTGCTTTTTTAACACAACCACATAACAATATTATTACTATAATTATAATTATTTTTTTTATTTTCATAAAATCAGCTCCTATTAAAATATTTAATAATAAATTCTGTTACATTATTTTTAGAATTTACAATTATTTTCCCATTATTATTTTCAATAATAGTTTTAGATAGTGCTAGTCCTATACCAATACTATCACTTTTTGCGTTATGTCCCCTATAAAATCTTTCAAATATGTGCTTCATATCTTTTTTGTTTATAGTAGAACCATAATTTCGTATAATTACACTAGTATACAAGTTATTTTCATCATACATAATATATATTTTTGAATTATCGTTTGCATGTTCTATTGAGTTTTTAATTATATTTGTTAATGCTTCTACTTGCCACATCATATCACAATTAATTTTTATGTTTTTATTACCTTCAACAACAATATCAATGTTTTTTAAATCACATAATATAGATACATTTTCAACCGCCTTATTTATCATTTTATAAATATAATAATTCTTATTAACAAATTTAATTGCATTAGCATCAAACTTTGATAATTTTAATATTTCTTGTATCAATAAATTAATATTTAATATATTTTTTTTAATATCTTTAATAAATTCTTGTGATTTATTATAATCAATATTATTATCTATCAATATATCTAACATTATTAAAATAGATGTTATTGGTGTTTTAATTTGATGAGATATATCTTCTAAAGATTTTTTTAAATTAATTTTATCATTTAGTGAATTAATAGAGTTTTCTTTTAATTTAATAGTAATTTTATATAATTCATTTTTTAATATAGATAATTCATCTTCTGATAATGTATCTAATTCTAAAGAATAATTTCCATTATTAATTTCTTTTATATATCTTATAATATCATTTATTTTATTATCTTTCTTTTTATCATACAATACAAATATTAATATAATTATTAATATTGATAATATTAAAACTATACAATTAATTATAATATATTTATGAAATAAATTATCATTTTCTAATATTATAGAATATTTATCTTTATCTATACCATATTTTAATAATATATCATCATTAATATTTTTACTATTTAATATACTAACAAGTTCATCTTCGCTAATTTTAGGATATTTTTCTCTTATTCTAATAATAATACTATTCAATTTATTATTATAATTTTTAGTATAATTATTATATTCGTAAATATTTAATATTAAAAATATAATTACTATACTAACAATAACTATAAATATAAGTTTTAAATGTTTTTTTAAATCAATTTTATTTTTCATTATCTATTCTATACCCTATTCCTTTAATAGTAGTTATTAGATCTGTTTTTAGTTTTTCTCTAATTCTTTTTAAGTATACAGTTATTGTATGATCATCTACATCATTACCGGTACTGTTCCATATTTCATCTAATATCATATTTCTAGTAACTACCTTATTAACATTAGTAAACAATAAATATAATATTTTCAATTCTAATGGAGTTAATGCTATTAAATCATTATTTTTATATACTAACATTTTATCAATATTAAAACTTATATTTCCTACTCTAATAATATTAGATTGTTTATTTCTTAACAATATTTTATTTATTCTAGCAATTAGTTCCTTTGTTCTAAATGGTTTAACAATATAATCTTCTGCTCCTATATTAAGACTATTTACTATAGTTTCTTCATCATATTGTGCAGTTAAAAATATAGTTGGTATATTTTTATTCTTAATAATATTTTTATATAAATAGAAACCATCACCATCTGGTAACATAATATCTAATATAATTAAATCAACTATATTATTATCTAAAAATAGAATAGTATCTTTAATATTAGTCTTGTATATAACATTATAATTTTGTTCATTTAGGGCATAAACTAATCCCTTAATTATACTATAGTTATCTTCTACTAGTAAAATAGTCATATATAATACCTCCATCTATATTATACAACAAAAAACGCAAAATGCGTTTTTATATATTTTCATTTCTTATTGTTTCTATTATATTTTGTTTTCTTATTTTATTTATAGAATATTTCATTATACAAGTTATTAATAGTAATACACATATTATCGATATTATTATTGCAGTTATAGGAAATTTTAAAGTAATTGTAGATTCACCACCTAATACATAAAACAATAAATATGATAGTGCTACACCTATTGGTATACCAAATATTAATGATTTTAATCCAATAAACAAACTTTCTAAGCTAATCATTCTATTAAATTCTTTATTAGTCATTCCTATAGATTTTAACATAGCAAATTCTTGTTTTCTAAGATTCATATTAGTTGTTATAGTATTAAATATATTAGTTATACCAATTAATGATATTACTATTATAAATCCATATAAAAATATTCCAATAAGTATATATATATTTTCCATGGTTTTAACTTGTTCCATAATATTATTAACAGTATATATTTCGTTAGTTAATAGTTCATCTATATTATCTTGTAATTTATTTGGATTATTAGATTCATAAAATATATCTATTTGATTATTATTTCTATTTAATTTATCATAATATTCATCAGATATTATTAATTTAGTAGATTCATTATATTTAAAACCAAATGGTTTAATATCAGTTAAATAAGCAATAGTTATTTCTTGAATATTATTATCTATATTTAATGATATTTTATCATTTACACTATAATCATATATACGTGTTGTATAATATTTTATTTTATTATCATTTAATCTACCTATTTTTTGTTTATCTATTAATATACCTTTATCTTTAACTTCATTATAATCTAAACCTAATTTATCAATATATTTTTTATATTGAACTTCACCTAGTGTCATAACATTAATATAATCATCATAATTATTTTTATCAATATTCATTATTTTTATATAATCATTATTAAATTTTGGATTATTTACTTGTAATGGCATATTTCTATATACAGTAAAATTTTCTATATTATCTAATTTAGTAGTTTCTAATATTTTGTTATATTGTTCATCATTATCATAATTAGCAGATAAAGAAATATTATATTCTGATTTTTTTAATTCTTGATCAATAGTTGTAAAAGCCAAATTCATAAACGTTGATAATGCGATAAAAACAGATACAGATACTATTATAGATATTATTGTAGTACGATATTTTTTCTTATTTCTTTTTAAATTTTTATAAGATATTTCTCCACCTATACCTAATATTTTATTAATTATTTTTGGTGTTTTAAGCTTTTTTCTCTTTAACTTTATTTCTCCACTATTCTTAATACTTTCTATAGGTGATACTTTTGATGCCTTTATAGCGCTTTTAATAGCAGATAAATATATAGTTATTATACCTAATATTATCGATACTATAATAGCAATTAAATTAACTGAAAAATATAATTTTAAACCTTGAGATAATGAATTTTTAATAAAATGATTAGTTACTATTATTAATATATATGAGGCAAACAATCCCATAATAATTCCTATTGGTATAGCAATAATACCTAATATACTAGCTTCATAAAATACATTCTTTTTTATTTGTTTTTTTGTTGCTCCTATACTTCTTAACATTCCATATTGTTTTGTTTTTTCAGTTATCGATATATCAAAACTATTCTTTATACAAAATACTGATGTAATTACAATTATTATACATACTATTCCTACAACAAAACCCATATCACCAGCTGTATTTTCAGATAGTGGATTTACTTCAAGTTTTATTAAATAGTCATTTACATTTATTTTATATTTCGACTTTTCAAGTTCATTATTATATTTTTGATATTCATCATTTGTCAATATATTAGATGAATAATATTTAGTTAATATATTATCATCTATATTTAATATTTTAGCAGTTATTTTATATATATCATTTAAGTATTTTTTACTAAATTTTACATATATATCAACATTACTATCAAGTGATATATCTTCATTAAAACTTATAAATGTATAACCTGGTGCTTCGAAGCTTTCAATGTTAGTTGCAGGTCTTTCAATGATACCAACAATTTTATATTCTTTTTTATATGTATTAATAATACTCTCGTTTGAAGCATTTGTATATGGAGTATCTTGATCCAATATATGATTATCACTAACTCTAGATCCAATATCTAGATTGATCGTATCACCTATTTTTAGTTCTACTCTTCCGTTTGTTTTTAAATGTGTAGGAATTACTATTTCAGAATTATTTTTAGGCAATCTTCCTTGTACTAATTTTACAGATAAATTATTTAATGATTCTTTTGAAAATTCTTTAATATATGCATATGGTTTATATTCGTTTTTTGAATCGCTAAGTTTTGCATAACCAATATTTTTAACTGTATATATATTTTGAAGTGCTCTATTATTTTTAAAAGTATTAATATCTTTTACTGGTACATCATAAAATGCAACATGAAAATCTCCTTTTTCATATGTTTCATATTCTATTAATGATTTAATTAGACTAGAATACATAGTAGATACACTTGTTATAAGTGCAACTGATAAAATTATTCCAATGATAGCTACCGTTGTTCGTTTCTTATTTAATTTTAAATTTTTAATAGTTAGTTTACTTAATATATTCATATTAATCCTCCGATATAATTTTACCATCTTCAATTTTTATTATTCGATCTGCATATTTTGCTATTTCTAAGTTATGTGTAATCATTATTATTGTTTGCTTTAAATCTTTATTAGTTTTTCTTAATAATGAAACAATTTCATCGCTAGATTTTGAATCCAAATTACCAGTTGGCTCATCAGCAAGTATTATTGCTGGATTTGTAATTAAAGCACGTCCAATACTAGTTCTTTGTTGTTGTCCACCAGATAATTCATTTGGTAAATGATATCTCCTATTTTGTAGTCCTAATAATTTTAACATTTCATTTAATTCTTTTTTATCAATTTTTCTATTATCTAAACTTAATGGTAATGTAATATTTTCTTCTACATTTAGTATAGGTATTAAGTTATAAAATTGATATATTAATCCAACTTGTCTTCTTCTAAATATCGCTAATTTATCATCATTAAAATTAAATATATCTTTTCCATCGATATATACTTTACCACTTGTAGGTCTATCCACACCTCCTATTAAGTGTAGTAACGTTGATTTGCCCGATCCACTAGCACCTACTATCGCAATAAATTCACCTTTTTCAACTGTAAATGATACATGATCTAATGCGACGACCTTAGTTGTATCTTTACCATATATTTTTGTTAAATTTTCTATTCTTAATATTTCCACAATAACTCCTCCTTTACAGCTTAATTATATTATACATAAAGTTACAACTAAGTTACAAAATAAAAATTTGTAAAATTTTACAATACAAATATTTTTTTTAATTAAACTTTTTGATTTTATATTGACTTTTAAAAACATATAATATATCATGTTGTTAGTGTGATGATTTCACACTCATCCTTACGGCAAAATGTGAGGATGTATTCAACCAAAACCCCCTGAAGGAGCGCATAGCGCTCCATTTTTGTTTGTTTATAAGGGTTTGTGTTTTGTCAAAAAGGCTTTAGGTAATAATTAGGTAATATTTTTTTAGAAATTGTAAGGAAATTTCTATAAATTCTTAAATAAATTGTTAAAATATGATATAATTTATATGTACTTAGGAGCAGATAATAGCTTTATTTTGTACAATCAATTCGGTGAAAGTCCGCGGAACTCTTTTTATGGGAGTATTAGCATTGCTGTACGCAATAGCTAGGTAATGATATGGAGCCCTTGTGGTTAGCGTGCAGACAAGCTGCAGCTCACCTACAAGTGCTTACCATACATGACGTAATTTGCCAGGTATATGGAGATTAATTAAGATTTCAGGTCGCTGCTTACCCCTTTATGTAAGTCTATTTTATAAATTTGTAAAGGAGGTAGGTCTATGAAGAAAAAAGATAAACAAATAGTTACGATTATTTTCGTAGTATTAGCATTTAGTTTTTTTATTTGTAGTGAAGGTGTAAATGGTAATATAAAAAGTAATAAAAACGGCAAAGTTAAAAGTGCATAGTTTTTATTACTTTTTATATTACCATTTACAAATAATTCACAACTTCGTTCATTGGTAACAATTTACTAGGTAATTGATAACCTTTATTTAACAAACTAATTCTAATTCCACTTTTTAATTTAGAAGCACTATTTTTGCCTAAACCAGTAAGCTTTCTTAAATCATTTAAGTCACACCATTGTTTAGAAATCAAATCTAATGTTTCCTTTGCAGTCATTTATTCACCTCACTTTCTAGAACAAATAAGGTTCAAAAACTGCCATTTTTGAACCTCTCTATTTTAATTATTACAT
>CALVSV010000142.1 GCA_944359595.1 uncultured Bacilli bacterium | reverse complement strand
ATAGATTAGCATTAAACTGGGGAGTTTATACAAAAGTAATACCAATGTTTGATTCAACTGATTCAGTTTTGATGGCAAGTGTTGATGAAGCTAAAAAGTTTATGGAACTTGAAAAAGGTGATAGAATAGTTTTAACTGGAGGTTTCCCAACAACTGGTTTATCACAAACTAATTTAATGAAAATTGAAGAAATTCAGTAAACAATAATTTTATAAATAAAAAAGCCTAAATATTAATTGATATTTTGGTTTTTTTTATTATATATAAATATAATTATATGTTAAAATAATTATGATAGTTGAGGTATTTATATGTGTGCTAAGTTTTTTAAAAATAAAATTTATAAATTATTGTTAGTTGTTATATTATTATTTTTATTAATATTTTTATATTTTTTTAATAGTGGTTCTGATGAAATAAATATTGTTATAGCAAATGAAAGATATACTTTTTCAAAAAATGATACGAAATTTGAAATAGATTTAATTACATTGAATTCTCAATTTGATACTATTATAAAAAAGGAAAGTTTATTTTCAAATGTTAAAATTAATGGTAAAAAATTGTATTTTAAAAGAAATATGGGAGTTTTAGATATAAATGAAAAGAAGACAATAGATTTGGAAATTAAATTTAAAGGTGATACTGAATATACTAAGTATGTAATAAATACTTTTCCTAAAAAGATGCCTAAATTTAGTTTTACTGGTAAATCAAAAACAAGTGGGGATTTTTATTTTACTACATATGGTGCTAGTTTTGGTGAGATAAATAATGGTGCTGGAGTTTTTTTATTAAAAATGGATAATAGTGGAAAAATTTCTTTTTATAGACAGGGTGGATATAAATCGTATTTATTTAAAAAACAAATTATTGATAATAAAATATATTATACTTATTTAGATGAGTCAAAATCTAATGGAATTGTTAATTTATATGTGTTAGATGAGAAATATAAATTAATTAAAACTATTAAAAATATATGTAAAACGGATAATGGTTCTATTAATTTTCATGATTATTTGTTGATTGATTTAGATAATTATATTTTTGCTGATACAAATAATGATGGTTCAGAGGTAATTTGTGAAATAAAGAATGGTAGGGTTATTTGGGAACGAAAATGGAATGTATCTGAATTTTTAGATATTGATGAAAATGGTGATAAAGTTTTAATAAATAAAGAGTATCATTTTAATTCTTTTGAATTGGATAGCGATAGTAACTTATTAGTTAGTTTTAGACATTCTGATGAAATAGTAAAAATAGATCGTAATACAGGAGAAATTATTTGGACACTTGGTGGTAAATATAATGACTTTGATAAAAATATTTTTTCAAGACAACACTCTATTGTAAGAGTAGAAAATATGTATATGGTATTTAATAATAACAACAAAAGTACTATAGATCCTTTAATTAATAAAGATATAAAAAGTTCAATTGTTACATTTAGTTTAGATCAAGAAAATATGAAGGTAGTAGATTTTCATAATTATAATTTAGATTATTTTTCATATGAACTTGGTAGTGTTTGGCCAACTGATATAGAAAATAATGTTTATGTTGTTGATTATGGGCGGAGTATTGATAAAGAAAAGAAATGTTTTGAGGAAATAAATTTAGAAACTGGTGAAGTATATTTTTCTTTTGAATATCCTGATACAACTTCGTTTGTATATAGAACTTATAAATATTAGATTTTTTTAGAAAATTAAAAAATATTTGATATAGAAGACAATATAAGATTAAATTGTTAATCATTATATTGTTTTTTTATTTATATAGTTGATTTATGGATTTTTTATATTTTAATTCTTTGTTATAATATTTAAAATAAAGGGATGTGAATGAATGCTTACTAGGAAGAAAATTGCTATTATACTTTTTATATTTTTTATACTTTTTTTAGGAGTTTATGGTTATTTTTATAGATATGGTAATAGATTTATTAGTGATAAACAAATTATTAATGCTTATGGTGATATAATACAAAAACAGATTGAAATGGATAAAAAAATTATTCAATATCAGAAAGAAAATTATACTATGGAGAAAGCTAAAATTATTGTAAATCCATATCAACTTTGTCCACTTACTGCTTTAATAATATTTAATACTGAAGTTGAGGAAAGTATTACTGTAAATATAAATGGAAAAGATGTTACTGAAACGGAATTAGTTAGTAGTCATGTAATTCCTATTTATGGATTATATGATAATTATGATAATATTGTAAAACTAACTTCTGATAATAAAACAGTAGAATATGTAATAACTACTGATGAGTTTAAGGGTAATAGATTAAAAGTTGAAAAGTCTTTAGATGAAAAGTTAGAAGATGGTTTTTATTTTATTTCTCCTAATTTTGCAAGTAATGCAATTTATGATAGTTATGGAAATTTAGTTTGGTATATTTTAGGCGATTATGCTGGTGATATTGAGTTTTTGCCTAATGGACATTTCTATATTAGTGATCCATATCAAGGAACAAATGGTATTAAAATTAATTACTCTAGTTTTTTGGAAATTGATTATTTAGGAAAAATATATAATCAATATGTTTCTGATTATGGTTATCATCATGAGTTAGTACCACTTGATGATAATAGAGTTTTAGTGTTAGGAAATGATGATGATTCAAATTTTTTGGAATCTATAATATATATAATGAATTTAAATTCAGGAAAGATTGAACATTATTTTGATATGTATGATATTTTATGTAAAATTGATTCTGATTGGACAAATAAACTAGGTAAAAATTTTGATTTTGTGATAAACTCTGCACAATATTTTAAATCATCAAATGAATTGTTAATTTCTGTTAGAGGACTTAATTCAGTTATGATGATTGATATGAATAATGAAGAAATTAAATGGATTTTTGGAGATAGTGGTTTTTATTCTGATCCTTTTTCTAAATATATTTTGACTCCTACTGATAATACAAGATATCCTGCTGGACAACATAGTGCATTTATTACGGATGATGGATTACTTGGTATTCATAATAATGATTTTGATATGATTCGTGATAAAAGTATAATGCTTAAGGATTATATTAATAATTATTCTAGTGTTAATTTATATAAATTTGATAATAAAAAGAAGACAATTGAGACTATATGGGAATATTCTTCTTTAAAAAAGGAATTTAGTAAAGTTGCTGGGTATTTTGATATTTTAAATAATAATAATAAATTAATAACGTATGGATGGTCTATTACTCATGAAGCGTATGATAATATAGATAATGTATCTATAAATGATGAAAAATATTTGAATGCTGTAATCGAAGAAATTGATGAAAATGATAATGTTATTTTTAGAGCTACTTCTTTAGATTTGATATATAGAACATATAAGATTTTCTCTTTCTATGAAAGTAAAACAAATAATTTTGAAGTTTACAATTATAATAGAGTGAGTGATTTAAGGGTTAATGGTCGTGATGTTTTAACTTTTAATATTAGGAAAGATTTGAAATCTTCTAATAAATTTAATGGAAATGTTGATGTATATATTAATCGTGTTGTTTTAGTTGATGATTTTTTGATTGATGATGTAGTTGATATATTTCTTGTTTCAGAAAAAGATAAAACATATATTTATAATTATAAAAAACGTGGTGATTTAGAAAAACAATCTATACGTATTTCACAAGATAGTGGTATGTATGCGATTTATGTAAGAATTAATGATGTTATGTATGATACTGGTAAAGTTGTAAATTTTAATTGATGAGGTGAAAAAATATTGTTATGAAAAAGATATGTAAATATTTTATTTTATCAATTGGACTTTTATTTTTGTTAATTTGTATAAAAGAAATTGTGATTAATTCAGATCAAAATATTTCTAAAAAGATTAAAAATGTTGGTTCTTCATTAAGTGAAAGGTTTGTTAATATATGTGGTATTGTTAGTAATGGTAGTGGGTTATATAAATTAGAAAATAAATATGTTTTTAGAGGTAATCCTGATAATTATATTATTTTTAATGATGAATTGTGGCGAATTGTTTCGCTTCATAGTGATGGAACAGTAAAGATTGTTAAGAATGATTTGGTAAATGTTGAGAAAGGTTATGATGATGCTTTAGCTTTTTTAAATAATCAATATTATAATAGTTTAAAAAATAAAGATTTAATTGTTGAACATGATTATGATATTTCTTATTATGATATAGGAAAATTAACATCTAGGCAGGATTTAAATGATGCTTTTTGTACAAATAAAAGAAAATATAATGTTGGGATGTTAAGTGTAATTGAGGTTGCTGATGCTACTATTAATATTGTATTTGACGAATATTTAAATATATTTTTTTGGGTTAATCGTAATTCTAATTATTTGTATTTGTCAGATAAATGGTTAACAATGACTCCATCAATATATATTAATTTTGATTTTTTAAAGGAAAGTGGTGATGTTAGTGCTATGATTAGACCAGTAGTTTATTTGAATAAAGATTTGAAGATTTGTTGTGGTTCTGGTACTAAAAATGATCCATATATTCTTGAAAGTAAAATTTAGTAGTTATTAAAAAATGGATTCAATTTTTGAATCCATTTTGTTATATTATTTAAATAATTTTTTTAGTTGCCAGTATTGATAATATAATTTTTGAACACCATTTTCTAAGAAATAATAATGTAAAATA